>JANQSK010000119.1 GCA_028284105.1 Anaerolineae bacterium | reverse complement strand
AAGACAATGTTATTACCTTTAATATCTACCAATGATTCGTAGTGGAAACATACTGATGGTGTTTCATGGTCACTACATTTTGCCCAACCGCCACTTGGCACTGGAGGCAATTGATAATCACCATCGATAACTGGTGTTTCGCCAGGATAGTTGGTGAAGGTAATGGGTTGGTCTTGGGTACCAGAGTTGCTGATGTTGATAACCTCGGCATATTTACCGGCACGGACGTAAACGGTGTCACCGGCTTGGGCAAGGTTAGCTGCATGTTGGATAGTTTTGAAAGGTTGTTCTAATGTACCTGGGTTGCTATTGTTTCCATTGGGGGCGACGTAGTAAGCACCTTGAACAGGTGGAACGGGTTCAACTGGAGGAGCGGGTGTTGGGATCGGTGGTTGAGTTGGTTCTGGGTCTGGGTTGCTAGGTGGGTTAGACCCTGCACCTGGACGACAAATTAAGTTGACTTCGTTACGAGAGACTCGTTCGATGGTGAAGCCACGGCCATCACAAACGGCCGTTAATGTTTCGTCTCCTTGCAAATGCATCGTTGTTTCATTTGCAAATGAAGAGACTGCGAAAATACCTAACAAGATCGTTGATGCCAACAAGACGCCAATCATCCAGTAGTATTTTTGCACATTCAATTTTGAAACTTGGGGAACTGCTTTCTTCTTTTGTTGTGCAGCGTGAACTGCATTTTTCTTTACCAATACTTGCTTATTCATTTTATGCTCCTAAATACCTGTACTACGCTTTCTTCTTTCGCTTCTGATTTTTTTACTTATTCACACAATACGTTTCTCGCCAAAGGCTTGAAATAGGTCCGATTGCAAAATCTGCTCTAGTGTCGTTCCGACACAATTCCGCAGTCGGGAAATTATTTAATTCAAACTTTTTTTGGGAGACATCTGAGTTTTTAATTATCTATGCTCTCAAACAATCTGCTCAATTGTTTGTAGATAATTCGGGCTCAGATTCAATTGTGTGAAGAAGCATTTGGAGTATAGGTTTCCCTATCACTCGAGTAAACATGACCATTTACCTAAATGGCATGAACAAAGCGTAAATACGTCTAGGAAGCAAAAAGCCCGCATTTTGGGTCAAAATGCGGGCTTTAAAAATTTCGAATAGTGTGTTTAAACAGGGACTCTAACTTGGCTCAGCGTTTCGAGTTCACTCTTGTATTTGACCTTTCCATAGGTGGTAAGCACATTGTCTTTGACTCTGCGCATCTCGACGGAAGGGAGCGGATAAGCAACAGATTGAATCGCTTTTTTATCGAGCTGAGCCTGTGAAACGTCACAACGTTGCAGCATATTTTCGATATGCTCAAATTGAGGTTCGCTGTTTTTAGCGGTGTTAACGGCCGTTATTGTTTCATCGTCCGTTGCTTTACGATAGTAGATTTTTCGGTAGAAATCGAGCCGTTCTTTATCATAATCCTTCACAATTTCTTGAGCATCTTTATTGTCGTAAAGATGAAAACGGGCTGATGTGTTCCCCGAAAGCACGTGATGCTGGCTTTCCCAATAATCCTCTTTTCCTGCGAAATAAGGAATATCCAAGTAGCTGCACGCCGTCTTTAACGTTTGCTCCTTATTATGGACAATATCGGCGTATTTGACGGCACGCCATTCCGGCATTACCGACGCAAATAAGCGATAGTAGTTCACCCAATTCTTTTCCCACACGTCAAACATACCTCGACGGTTGGCAGATTGAGCAAATTCAAGGGGCGTTTTCCAAATAACGATATTTTTGTAATCGATCCCTTTTTTCTCAAGAAGCTTATTTTGTTTGTGGATCCAGAATGGGCTTTTACTTGAGGTGACAATAAAGTTGACATGCGGGAAGCGCTCAAAAATCGTGTCGTAAAGGTTCTCTTCCCCATTTGCCCGAACTTGCTGCCACGTTTCACACTCGTGCTCTTCATTGCTGCAGGTACAAGCCATGTTCACATGATTATCTCGCCGCGGGTTAAACACCCATTGGACTTCACCCGTCGCAAATCCGCCCGGATCATTGGCTAAAATCATGTGGAAGAAGGTTGAGCCACTATACGCTGTGCCCCCAACAAATATTACTTTTTTCATTCTAAGTACAGCCTCTTTCAAAAACAAGAGCTATGCCAGAATGTTAACCATTCCGGCATAGCAAAGTATTTACTGGATCTTTTTTATCTTACTGTGCTTACAGTTCGTATTATCGAACGACAAGCGGTAAGAAGACGTTGATCTCGTCTGAGAACAGAACGGATACATCAAATTCACCCATGAGCGTAAAGGTGACTGGGTTTTGACTGCTGTTCACAGCCCCACTCCAGTTACGGAAGAGGAAGTCTGGATCAGTCTCAACGGCCGTTAATGTCACCGTGTCGCCATAGATAAAGTATCCACGCGCCACACCAGGTGAATCAATCAATACATTACCTGGTCCGGTTTGGGTCAGGCTATAGGTGTATTTTTCTTGATCAAAACGCACGTTGATGGTTTCACTTTGAGTGATGGTAAAGGTTTCAACCAAATTATCACCAGAAGTGCCAGCCCCGCTCCAGCTCGTTAAGCCCCAACCGGGATTTGTAGAAGCGGTCAACGTGACGGTATCACCATAGTAATAGGTCGACTGTGATTGTTGAACACCACCACCAGCGCCATCTGTTGTTTGGGCACCTGTGTGATCAAAGCTTGCGGCA
>JANQSK010000115.1 GCA_028284105.1 Anaerolineae bacterium | reverse complement strand
ATCGCACGCCAAGCGCTTGAAGCGCATTGGCAACCTGGTTGGATTCTTGATTGACTTGTTCAAAGGTGAGATTTCGTTCAAGGGAAAAAACGGCCGTTTTTTGAGCGCGCTCAGCAAGATTGTGCTCAAGAATAGCAGCCGCATTGTATTGTTGTGGAAGATCTTTTGCTCGAAGGATCATTGTTTTACTGATTGAGTTTGTAATCGGGCAAGCTGATAAAAGTCAGCAGCGAATTTACTCATGTATCTTATCAGAAAGGGATGTAATCCGTTATAGATTAACAGATTAGATTCAAACCTAATGAGCAATAACTCAATCAGTATCAACAACTTTTCTTGATCATTTTAAATGACGGTACTCAAAGATTACTTCACACCTGGTTTGGCCATAACGCGTGCCACAGGGCGAAGCTGTAGCCACCATTGATTTTTAGGTCGACGCTTTTCTTCGTCAATCATACGGGGAGCATCTTGGAAATCTGTGAGGTCAAACTTGCCTTGCCGCAAACCAATACAGGCTGCTTCAGACCCCCTTGTACTGACTTGTTCTTCCAAGAAGCGAATACATTTAACGGCTAATCGTGACCCTAAAATGCGATCAAACGGGGTAGGATTCCCCCCCTGTTGAAGATGGCCTAGTATGGCTCGGCGAGATGTGAACAAGCCCTTTCCTTCTTCTTCAAACAATGATTCCATAAATTCGGCTGAGTAGGTTTCGTTGGCATTCTCATTGCGAATGACGAGACCAAGACGTTTACCTTCTTGGAACCCATGCACTAACCCTTCGACATCTTCGCGCAAATCACTCAGCGTGACACCTTCTTCATTGAGATAAACGCGTTCAGCACCTGTGGCCATTGCCCCCATCAGCGCCAAATAACCACAATTTCCACCGAGCACCTCCACCACAAAGACACGTCGTGAAGCAACGGCCGATTGTTTGATTTTATCAATGGCATCCACAATGTTATTTAACGCTGTGTCTGCGCCAACGCTCAATTCAGAGCCGGGCAAATCATTATCGATCGTTGCAGGAAAGCACACGATAGGGATGTTAAATGCTGGGAAGCTATTGCGTTTTTTATAGAGCTGAAATGCTGCCTCGTAGGCAGACCATCCCCCAATAATCAATAACGCCTGTAAATTGTGTTCTTCAATATTCCGTGCAATGGCGTAAAAATCACCGTTAGCGGGTAAGTAACGATTGGTGCCTAATTGTGAGCCACCAATATATGCCCAGCCATTCACCGTCATCCAGTTAAATGGCTCAATTTCGCCTTTAACTAAGCCTTCAAATCCATTGTTGATTCGAAAAACGGAGTGACCATTATCAATGCCAATACGAACAGCGGCACGAACGGCCGTATTCATCCCCGGTGAGGGTGCGCCAGCGTTCATAATGCCCAAGCGCATATGTTTATTTGATGGTTCTTGTTCATGGGGCATGGCACGCACCAACGTTCGAATCGTGCGAAATGCTTCTTGAAAACCACTGCCGCGGAGTTCCATCGCTTTTTCAAAATTGCACTCACGAATCGCCTGATTTACTTCTTTTGTCTTGGCCAAACATTCATAGAGTGGACTCAAGCAGATTTTATTCCCACGAATCCCAATCAAATTGGCTGAACCAGCATATTTATTTGAGTCGATAGCCTCAACAGCAAACGAACCTAACATGGTGCTCAAGTTGCGATCAAAGGCGCTAGGTGCGCCACCTCGCTGCACATGTCCTAATTTTGTGACGCGCGCATCTTCATTGAGCTGGGTTTCAAGCACCTCTTTAACGTATTCACAGGAAATCGGATCCCCGTTTCGGCTTTTAGCTCCTTCGGCCACAATCACGATACTGTCGCGACGCCCAATGCGACGGCCATTTTGCAACACGTCACACATCTTATTTTCCCATGCGTCGAGATTCGGTGGACTTTCTGGAATCAGCACCCAGTCAGCACCAGTTGCTAATGCGCTCATCAACGCCAAGTAGCCACAGTGTCGCCCCATGACCTCAACAACAAATGAGCGTTGATGGCTCGCAGCCGTGCTTGATATCGCATCAACTGCGTCTGTAATGCGATGCAGGGCGGTGTCAGCCCCGATGGAGATGTCAGTTCCCCACATGTCGTTATCAATAGAGCCCACAAGCCCCATCACGGTGAGACTTTTGTGACGAACGGCCGTTTCTTTGGAAATCTCACCTTTTTCAACCAGTTCCTCAATCAGTGATGTCCACTCATCACACAGCAACTGAGCACCCGTTAAGCTACCGTCTCCACCGATGACCACTAAACTATCGATCCCTTGATCGAGTAAATTTTTAACTGCTTTTAGCCGTCCAGCTCTTTCTAAAAATTCTAAACAGCGGGCGGTGCCAATCACGGTGCCCCCACGGTGCAATATACCACCGACGTCCGACCAGCTCATAGGTTGGATACGATCACCGCCATCAACCATGCCCTGATATCCTTCAAAGATGGCAAAAACTTCAAAACCTCTATCTAACCCTGCCCGTACCACTGCACGGACAGCTGCATTCATGCCAGGGGCGTCTCCACCACTCGTTAAAACCCCGATTTTACTCATTGCAATGTCCTCTTCGTATTGATGTGAAAACCCAAAAGTGACTTGAAAAAAGACCTAAATTATGGTTTCACCAAGTAAATCACAAAAAATTGTAAAACTTAAATCAGCTTCAATGATTGTGATTTTCTCGGTGATTGACAGCCTTTGTAAGGCATCTTTTTTAGAAAACTTTCTGTCAATCACATAAATTGTTGTGCTGGAGGTTCCATTGGCTGGGAATCAATGGAAATGGGTCGCAGGAAATAAATTGGGAAAATTATTCTTCTGATTGGTGTAAACCCGCTACGGTCTCAATGGTTTCCCACCAATGTGAGATTTGGGCCTGTTTAGTGCGCATATGCTGTCGCCAATCACCACTATCAATTGGTTCCATGCCGTTCACAAATGTTTTGGCACCCAAGTACACCCAAGCTTCAACAAAACGGCCGTTTTCTAACTTCACTTTTCGCAAGACACGTTTATAGGCCGAACTGTCGTGATTTTGTGGATCGTACCCCTCTAGCATATCTAAATTAGCGGTAACATCAGCAACAAAAGCATCATCAACATCCATCACCATGCCGACTGTATCTACACCTGGCGCCTCGACCATCATTGGGTAGGGTCCCATGTCGTACAGCTGGCAATCATGGATGGTTGCTTGGGCTGAGTTTGTGAGGGCATACTCCAAAAGGTAGTAGTTGGGCTGCCCTGGCAATAAAGTGCCATACACAAAAAACGGCCGTTTTACTTTTACTAATTCAGACATATCTCAATTTTACTAACATTTTTCGTTCAAAACAGTGCAAATTTCCACAAATTTTAAGCAAAATAATCAGTCTCTATCAACGGACTTGGATTGATAGATTCCATTGAAAATGGGCATTCGTACTTTGTTACCAAAGTTTTTTAATATTCCTACTCCGGACAAAGTTGAATTTTTTTGTAACGGAATATTAGTTAGGATAAGATACCATTCAATCAATCCTGTATCCTATCAAGATCATAAGGATTGACAAGCCCCTGTAGCTCAAAGGATAGAGCGTCAGTTTCCTAAACTGTAGGTTGGCGGTTCGAGTCCGTCCAGGGGCATCTTTAATTTTGATGACAAGTGGTGGCAACGGCATGGGTTTGGGTCGTTTCGGGGGAGGAAACGGCCGTGTTGTTGATACAGTCCAAAAGTCGGTTTGCCATTACAAAAATTTCCTCAGGTGCAGCAAATCCTTCAAATGATGTAACCCAATCTGCTGTCGTCGCAAGCTGATCTCGTTCAGAGCCTAAGCGCCATTCTGCAATGCTCGACTGATGCAGTGTCCCTCCCTCATACCATAAGAGATCGACTTCTTCATCTTCATTCAAGACAAAAAAAGCACTCCCTAATGCGACAACAGCAATCAACAACCCAATCAATCTACGGTACATAATTCAAATTTACTGTAAAGCAACCTTACAAAAAACACAACATCTTCAGGACAATCTTGGTTCAACTGTCTAATAGTCAACCCTTATCCGTAATCATTGATATTTGAATTGATTACTCATGTTACGCACAGGCTTTCAAATCTACCTGTCATGTCGAGCGATGTTACAAAACGAACCCATACCACAAATAGTGAGTCGAGACATCTCCTCATTTGCCTCATTTACTCAAGAAAGGCACCTTATATTGAGATGTCTCGACTCGTTTCTTAGGCGAAGTTCTATTTGAGTTATCTCGCTCGACATGACTTTCCTTTTTGCGTAACATCAGTTGATTATTTTGAAATAAAAGGAATTCTTAAAAAGTGAAGGAAAAGCACAAACGAAGTCAGAGAGGGTCTGACTTCGTTTATTGAGGGAGAAGGGAGTAGAAGGCAAGCAAATTTGGGAGTCATTCGTTTCGCGAAATCGTCCCGAAGCTTTATTGCTCTTACTATACCTCCCCTTTGTTAACAATTGTTTAAGGGGTTGTTACCGATTCGATCAGGTTTTGCTGAATTTTGCACAACGATTGGATTCCTTCTGACGCCAAAGTAATCATCTCATTAAACTGAGCCGTGCTGATGGGTTCTTTTTCCGCCGTTCCTTGAACCTCAATGAGGTCCCCTTTAGCTGTCATCACAATGTTGACATCAGCCTCAGCCTGTGAGTCTTCAATGTAGGGTAAGTCGAGCATAATCTCACCGTCAATCAGACCGACTGAGATGGCAGCAATTTGCTGCTTAAGTACGTTCTCGGGTAAATCACCGGCTTGGATTAACGGCCGTAAAGCCAACGCCACAGCGGCCCATCCTCCTGTGATCGCTGCCGTGCGGGTACCGCCATCTGCCTGTAACACGTCGCAGTCCACGGTCAACGTCCGTTCCCCAAGGGCTTGTAGATCAATCGCCATTCGCAAACTTCGTCCAATCAGACGCGAAATTTCTTGGGTGCGCCCTTTGGGCCAACGCTGTTCACGGCGCGTGCGTGACTGAGTACTGCGTGGCAACATCGCATATTCGGCCGTGGCCCAGCCGTGCGGGTTTTCGCGATGCTTCAACCAGCCCGGTAAGCTCTCTTCTAATGTCACGTTGCACAAAACGTGGGTATTCCCAAATTTGCACAACACAGACCCTTCAGCCCATTTTGTAAAGTTTGGGACAAGTTCAATTTCTCTTAGCTGATTATTTAAACGGCCGTCTGCTCTTGCCATGATTCATTTCCTTCGTGTTTAACCCCAGCTTATAGGGGCAATTCATTCCAAAACTATAAAATTATTGTTCATCTGCGACCTAGCAACAAATATTGTTGGTTGCCGTCATTCAATTGGTAACATTTTTGGGATTGTTTGATCGAGAGAGGTCCTAGGACCCCTTTTAGGACCAATGTCTCTCCTAAATTACGGCCGTTTAGTACCCAGTGGGGAATGCAACATCAGAGCCAACTGATTACACTCTATTTTGCTTCAAGAAATAACATCATGAAGCAAATCTTGACCCTCCATTTGCTACAAATGGAGCAACCTTAATAGAAGAACCGAACTGCGCTAATACCTCATCACCATCGTATATTTAGTAAGTCCAAGGCAGTCTTCAGATTGTGATTTACTCAGGCACACTATCGGGCATGTTCAAAGGTTACCACCACATTGAACAGCCACCTCTGGGGAAATGGCACACCGAGGAAGGCGCAGATTCGGGATTTCTTCTATCCCCTCATTTTTGCCAAAACAGATTCCACATCAGCAGGGTGCCAACCAGGTGGCTTAAGCAACTTCCCATCTGCACGTCGCGGTCCATCCATTTTTGTCATATTGGCGCGATGAATTTCAGCAAACACTGGATCAGCATCGATTCCACAAGCAGAAAATGTCCCATACACCACGTAAAGCAAATCGGCTAGCTCATGCGCTAATGCGGCTAGATCACCTTCATCATTCTCATGAGGTTGGGATGTCATCTGGGAAATCGCCTCTTGCACTTCTTCAAACTCTTCAGAAATGAGCTTGAGGCGAAATTGCAGGATGTCTAAATCGGGAATAGTAGGAGAAGACGGCCGTATTGCACCAGCCGCCTTCTGGAAATCTTCAATCTTTTGAAAATTTGATCGGATCATTGGTCCGCAATGTCAGAGGTACCGCTTAAGCATGTCGCCCCGCGTTCTGGGGTGAATTCGCTGTTTTGATAGCGATTCAAGAAGCGGCCTACACGGCGATCGTTCCCATCATTTAATTCAAGTTGCACCTGCCATGATGTCAGCACAACAGGGCTCTTTAAGTTGGGGTACGGGCTTAGCAATGCAAATGATTCACCACGAACGGCATCTTCAAGCGCTTCAATTTGGTCAGCAGGCAAATCTGGTTGATAAGCAACCCAAACGGCACCGTGCTCCAAAGAGTGAATCACATGCTCAGGGGCGATAGGCTCGTCATAAATACCACAATTCTGCCAAACGGGATTATGCTGTCCACCTGGAGGGGGTAGTTCATAATCCTCAAACAGATAAACAAGCTCTGAATCATGGCCACGCTCACGTGGGCTAAATTCAACAACACCTTCAATAGGTGCTGGTCCACGAATATTTAAAAATAGCAACACTCCCAACAAGGCAACGCCAATCACAATTGCCCCTATTACAATGGGATTCATCCCTGAGGAAGTATCATTTACTGGTCTTCTAGTCATTCTCGACTCCTTACATTGATCAAAAAAGGACGGCTTTCTTGCAAGCCGCCCTCGAAATTATACGCGAATTCAGTTTTTACCGTAGGCTCACACCCCGATTTTTATTTTTCTCTTACAACTGCAATCTTCGCAATCTTAGGGCGTTGGTCACAACGCTGATACTCGAGAAAGCCATCGCCCCTGCTGCCAAAATGGGATGAAGCTGCCGTAGGAAGTCAGGTGCCCAAACGAAAGGTGCCAAAATACCCGCTGCAATCGGAATAAGGGCCACATTGTATCCAAATGCCCAGCCCAAATTTTGGCGAATATTGCGCATC
>JANQSK010000093.1 GCA_028284105.1 Anaerolineae bacterium | reverse complement strand
CTTCGATCCCATATCTTAACAGTTTGATCACTGCTGCCGCTTGCAACGATTGGCAAGGCCGGATGATAAGCCACTCCCTTCACCCAGTCATGATGATCTTCAAATAAACGATTGAGCTGTTTTCCAGACCAATGCCATTCTCGCATTATCCCATCGCTGCTTCCTGATAAAAGTGAACGCCCATCCGGGCTAAATTGAACGCTCCAAAACGGATTTTTATGCCCAATAAGTCGATAAACGCATTCACCAGATTCCCAAATCTTAACTTCATTATTTTGACTACCGGTCATAATTCTTGCGCCATCCGGTGATACAGCAATTGATTCCACCAGTGCTTCATGCGCATGGATGGTTTCAATCGGTTTTTGATAGACAGCATCCCAATAACGCAAAGTGCCATCCGCCCCAGTTGTCACTAGCTGCTTTGTTTTATCTAGAAAAGCGATGTCTCTCACCCAGCCTTCATGGCCAGATAAGGAAACAAAGCTATCGCCTTCTTTTGTATCCCAAATGCGGGCAGTACCATCTCTGCTACCCGAAGCGATTTTTGTGCCATCGCTGTTAAATGTAACGGCCGTTACCCAGTCTGTGTGTCCTTCATATCGCTTCACAACCTCACCGAGCTCATAATCACATAGCCAAAACGTGGCATCTGCACCGGCTACAGCAACCCATGTTTCCGTCGGATGAATAGCAATAGCCCAAATTGAAAAATCATGAGTAAGGCTTTTTAAAATTGCTCCATTTTCGTCCCAAATCTTAACGGTGTTATCTTCACTGCCACTAATAATAAGATTCCCATCTTTTCCATAGCAAATAGTTCGAATCCGGCTACGATGGCCTGTGAAAACTTGCCTTTGTTTTCCTGTCGTTAAATCCCACACTTTGATTAGTGGAGTTACACCCCCACTGCTGGCGGTTAACAGCCAAGGATTTTTAGGATGCCAGTCAAATGAACGCACCCAATTCGTATCCACTTCGATAATATGAACTTTTTGATTGGTCTGGGCATCCCAAATATGGACTTGCCCATTAGCTGTTGCAATGGCATAGAAACTGCCGTTTGGGCTAAATGACACTTTCAGAACATGTCCAAACATCTCTTGGAAAAGGCAATCTTGTAGCGCTGCCCCTTCAAAATTAGTGGAAAGAAGATCAACTTCTCTAAAATCAACGTGCCGAATAGGCAGCCCTGACAAATCTAATTCATTCAACTCGCAATCCATATCAATAAGCAGATTAATAATATTCCCCGCCAAATATCTTAGTTGCTGTTGGACAACACCTTGCTGCAAATCTGCTAATAATTTTAGTAAGGTAGATTTTGCTTGTTCCACTGAACCGAGTTGACGCTGGAGCAGCTGGCTAACAGGCTGAAGCATATCCCGACGTTGTGCTTGTTGAACATATTCTGGCGCTTGCGTATCAATCAAATTGAAGTAACTAAGACAAACATGGTTATTTTTTGAAAATTCATCACCAATCATTTCTTGTAGATGGTGATGCATATATTCCATGATCACGTTGTGCAAAGAGGCACCATGATATTCCCCTTGAATCAGTGAACGATTGGTCAACTTACGGATATTGGCCGAAATATTCCCTATTCCCAACTTGGGCTCAATTAGTTCATTAAGCGCAACGGCCGTTAATGGCTGACGTTTCACAGCAAGCCAAAGCAAAATCTCAATCTCATCTTTGGAAAAGCCCTCAAGATGTTTAGGCAATATATCATGGAATAAATCTTGCGCTGAAGGCCACTCTTCTAAATAGGTTGCAACATCCCCTTGGTAACTTTCAAGAATAACATCGGCAACAATTTCCAAAGCCATGGGGTTTCCTGAAAATCGACCAGCCAATTCAGAGAGTTGATTTTCACTCACCACAACCCCTTTTTTATCTAGGATTTGCTGGCAAGCCTCCATCTCTAAGCCATCTAGATTAAGGAGTTGAACCATCCCATTATTATGAGGTGTAATCACTTTTGGCTGCATGCGGCTCGTCAATAAAATAGTGCTTTGGTGTTGACCCGTTGCTAAACTACGCAACACCCTTTCATACTCTTGAAACTCAGGAAGAAAATGCCCCACCGCATTATTGTCCATAATGGTTTCGAAGTTATCGAGCATGATCAAGCAATGTTTACTTCTCAAAATATGCGTTAAATCAAGCATCGCTTGCCCTAGGTTAGTGGGAAGCTCTTTGATTTCATCAGTTAATGAGCGAATCAAAGTTCCCACAAACTCAAGTGCTGAATAGGGGATAGATAAATCACGGCAAACAATTTGATCAAATATATCTTCATTTGTTTGCACAAAGTGCCCGGCAATACTTGTTTTACCAATTCCTCCCATGCCAAAAATACCGATAAGGTTGACATCGTTGTCATTCACCCAATCATATAATTGCTCTATTTGGAAGGAACGGCCGTAAAAACGCAAAACATTGCGACAAGTTCCCCAATCTCGCTTCTCATTTGCATTCGAGGCAATTGTCGAGCTTAAAGTTAGTGTTTCGGACTCTATTAGCTCTACTTTTTCTATAAACTTTTCTATAAATTCCGATGTTGCTGTTATTTGATTACGTTCAATGCGAGAAATTGTGGATGTATTGTAGTTCAACAAATTCGCAATATCAGTCTGGGTAAGTTCACGCTCTACACGAAAACGCTTGAGTAATTCTCCAATATTGTGTGCCATAATAACCCCTCAATCACATTCTATGATTGAAAAATAGTTGGTGCAAATATTCATGTTTGCAAAAATTTCTTTTTATTCAACTTTTTTCCCTCTAAAACTGGCGGACCCTCAGCAGGACCCATTGACTCTGGTACTAAACGATGCTATACTGTCCGTGGCTCCCCCCCCAGAGGTGGTTGAAATAACGCCCGTTATTTCGCCACCTCCTTTTTTTTATTTCCCCCTAGCTCCTTATGACAGAACGTTACATTTGAACCGTTACATTGACTCAACCTTTTGACATCTTCAAACCAAAATTTTGAGCTAAAATAGCCTTATGGAAAAGAAACCAACTTTAATTGATAGTGGGCAAGCCTTTGAGCAAACAGGCTTAGTTCATCGCGTTTTGACGCCTGAAGGTACAGGTCCATTTCCCACAGTGCTTATGATTCACGGCCGTTTAGGAAATGAGGATGTGATGTGGATTTTTGCCCGAACCATCCCAGCAAATTGGCAAATCATCTCTGTACGGGCCATTTTTTCGGAAGAAGACGGCTACAGTTGGAATGAACCACTTGGCCGCTTCCCAACCTTGGATGAAATGGATGATGCTGTAACGGCCGTTACTCACTTCATTAAAACAGCACCCGATATTTACCCAATCGATAGGTCTCAAATTTACATGATGGGGTTTAGCCAGGGAGCCGCAACTGCCTATTCAACAGCTATAAAACAAGCTGATTTGGTAAAGGGAATTGCTGGACTGGTTGGCTTTTTACCGGAAGCCCCAGATGAACTAATTGCCACAGCACCATTGCAAAATCTGCCTATTTTCATGGCGGTCGGAGAAAAGGATGACACAATTCCACTTGAGGTCGCTCGACGAAGCGGGGAGCTTTTACGAGCAGCGGGAGCTTGGCTTGAATATCGTGAATACGCAACTGGGCATAAGCTCAATGGGCAAGGGATGCGAAAATTACAAAGCTGGTGGGAAGAAGCAAGCCAATATTAGAGCGTCAATTTTTGCTTTAATACGGCCGTTATTTCCATAAAAGCTTTGGCTTCTGG
>JANQSK010000091.1 GCA_028284105.1 Anaerolineae bacterium | reverse complement strand
GTAGCCTGAGCCTGTCGAAGGCTTATGATTGCCTTCAGCAAGCTCAGTTAGCGATTGTTCCTAGCTCACCTAAATAATTTCAAATGTTCTGGCTTTTGCAACGGCTTCAGTTCTATTGTGAACATCGAGTTTTGCATACAGGCGACGCGTATGTGCTTTAACTGTGTTTAGGCTAACCGTCATCTGTTCGGCGATGGCAGAATTGGTGAGTCCCTTTGCTAAATATTGGATCAGCTCCAATTCCCTGACAGTCAAAGTTGGAACGGCCGTTTCTTCATGACCATCTGGTGCCATGTGCGCTAAGATCATCTGTGCATAGGTTGCATTAACACCATTATTGGCAACGATGTGTAAGAGCCGAACCAGTGTGCTGTTCTGCAAGTCTAGGAAGATTCGGATCATGCGTTCCCGACTGGCAAGCGACAAAGCTTGATTAAGAATGGTAACGGCCGTTTCTATTTCTCCTCGTTTACCTAACAAAATAGCGTGCAAAATAATAACTGGTAAATTAAATTGCTTGTGCTTTCGTCCCTGAGCAAACTCAGAAATCGTCTGAAGTATAGGCAAGAGGCAATCCGTTTCATTTCGAGCCATGTGATATTCGGCAAGCGTTAGGTAGACCAAAGGGAGCGTTCTAATTTGTTCAGGATCATCATCAATAGAAATGCCCATCTTGGCAATCCACTGTTGTACGATGTCAAATTCCCCTCGTTGAATGCTGAGGATAATTCGTCGTGTCGAAGGGCCGTCTGAGTTAATCACATTTTCCAGAGAGGTTAGGTATGATTTTGCTCGGTCCCAATCGCCAATTGATGCCATGAGTTGGGAGAATGATTCAAGCGCATAGATCTGCATTTTGTGATCGCCACTGCGTTCTGCACAATCGAGTGCTTGTCGAAGGTGTATTTCAGCCTCAGCCAGCTGATTTCTTTCATAAAACAGCTTCCCTAACCCCAAATGCATAAAGCCAAGCGCCGGTGAGCGATTGACTTGTGAATCTCCCTTAGCTAACCCCTGTTGATACACTTCAAAGGCTTCTGAGAGTCTAAGTTGACGTTCTAGCGTTTGGCCCCAATAGTAAGTCGCAAACATGACGGCCCATAATCCAGGATCGTGTGATGAACGCTGAGCCGCTTCTGCAAATGCCTCTTGGGCTTCTTCAATTTCAGCCAGCTGTAGATGGGAAAAACCAAGATTGATAGCGACCTCACTGCGAAGCATGTGCTGATCTTCTGGAAGCTTTGCCAGCGCTTTATTGGAAAAACGAATATTGACGTCAATATCACCCGTCATCACCGCAATACGGGCGCGGAGAGCAGACCATTCCCCCCATAAGAGGGGCGTGTCTAATTGCTCGCTGATGCTGTTGAGCAAATGTTTTGCCTGTGTGAAATCGCCTGTGCGAATCAAAGACCATATATGGAATAAGACCAGTTTGGGGTCGTCTTGATAATGTTCGGTCGGGAGTTGCTCCATCCATTGGCGAAGCGTCATCCCCTCTCCGAACATGAGCACTTCACGACCTACTGAGCGTATAATTTCGGCCGCTAAGTCGTAATCTTGTCCAGCTAGTGCATGTTCAACGGCTACTAAGGAGTGCCCATTTTGATGATACCAAGCCGCTGCGGAGCAGTGAATTTGGGTAATCATTCCAATCGGGTGCCGATTGTGCAAACGGCCGTTTAAAAATTCACCGAAAAGATGATGATATCGATACCAACGGCGTTCATTATCAAGGGGAATGAGAAATAGATTGGCAGACTCTAATTGCCGCAAAATCGACTTGGCAGATTCGGGTAATGATTGATTGGCACAGATCGCATCACAGAGTGAGACACAGAAGCGGTCCAAAACGGCCGTTTGCATTAAAAAGGCTTGGATGTGTGCAGGCTGCTTGTTTAAAACCTGATCGGCTAAATAATCAACTAAGTATCGATGATTACCAGAAATCGCTTCAGGCATCCCCTCAGAATCTTTGAGGGCTAAGCCAATCAGCTGCAAACCCGTCACCCAGCCTTCAACTTGCTGATCTAAAAGCTGAATCTGGTCAGTTGTGAGCGACACATCCATCGTTTGCTCTAAAAACTGAGTCGCTTCATCAACGGTGAACTTAAGGTCTTGCTGATTGATCCAGTTGAGGCTGTTTTGTGCTCTTAAAAGGGCGAGGGGAAGGTTTGGTTCTGTGCGGCTAGTGATAACGAGATGAAGCTGAACGGGGGTGTGCTGCAAAATGAAACTGATCATTTTGTGAACAGCGTCAGACGATATGACATGAAAATCATCTAAAACCAAAACGGCCGTTTGTTTGCAGAGGGCCAAATCGTTGAGCAAATTAATAAGAATCGCTTCTGATTCATTATAAATATAGGTTGATGAAAGACGTGATAAGGCGGCTTGGCCAATTTCTGGATGAATGTGGCTAATCGCGCTAAAAAGATAAGCTAAGAAACGTGCTTCATCATTGTCGTTATGGTCTAGAGAGAGCCATGATACAGGAAAATCAAGTTGATTGATCCACTGGGTTGCAAGGGTTGATTTCCCATAGCCAGCAGGGCCTGTGATCAAAGTCAGCTTTGGATCAAGGGTGGATTGTTCCACAATTGCGTTGTTTAATTTTGTAATAAGACGTGTGCGTGGTACCAAATTCGCTCTACTTCGTGGCATATAGAGCTTGGTTTGTAATAACGGCCGTATAGAAAGTGTTAAATTTTCACTGTGAAGGTCCATCTACTTATTATAACTGATGTCGAAATAAATCTTGAAAGGGAAGCGTTATAGGATTAAATAGAAATATTAGTATCGGAAGTATAGTATCCAAACATGTAGAGGTAATGGTATGAGTGACCCAAGATTTAAGGAGGCGGTCACGCTTATTAAAGCGGGCGATATTGAAAAGGGACAAAAAATCTTGTTGAGGATTGTGCGCGACAATCCACTTCATGAAAAAGCATGGCTGTGGTTAGTGAACACAACACCAAAGCCAGCTAACCAAATCGGGTGTTTAGAGAAAGTTCTCCGAATTAACCCCAATCACCAAACTGCCAAAAGATTGATTACTGAACTACGAGCCGCTCAGGCTCAAGAAGAGCCTACTATTGACACAGATATGGGCTTTGAATATATGGGTTCGGCACCTGTTTCTCAAAATGGGCACACAAATGGCGTTGTTTCCCAAGTTCCTCAGACACCAGAAAACGTTGAAGAAGAAGATGATGATGAAGGGTTTATCTATACAGGTGAATTCATCTCAGTTCCTTCCTTCGAAGAGGATGCCGAGGACGAGACTGAAAAAGTCTTACAAGACCCATTGATGCTTCAAATTGAAATGGAACGCCAAGAGGCCGCTAAAAAAGCTGAAACTGGCAAGATTGCTAGGAAAAATACAGACAAAATCCAAACAGCTCCCCAGAATAAGCAAGACATTGCAGCCCCAACGCAAAATGGGTATACAAAACCTGTTGAGCAAAAAATCCAAGATTCTGATGATCAAAATGAGATTCGAATTCCTGAAAAGGTCTATGAATTTTCAGTTTCGATGATTATTTCAAAAGCGAAAGGCGCATTTGGATTTTTGTTTAGTGGCAAGAATCAACTCACGAAATCGGTCTTAAAGATTGCCCCAGAAGTTGGCTTATTGCAAGTCAAAGGGGTAGACACACTGGTTCAAAATGAACAGCACAATCTTTATTACGATGATATCACGAGGATTGAGTGCCCTGCTCCTAATTTGATGACATTTGTTTTGAAAAATGGGAAGCAGATTCAACTGAAAGATGTTGTTGACTCCGAACAGATTCTTAACTTATTTGAATCAAAGCTTGAAATCAAAACATCTTCTCAATTTGATTCAGAGATGCACCAAATCACGCAAACACCTGACCAATTTAAAGCATCGCTTGGCCAATCAGCGTAGCTTAATTCTTTATAACGATCCCATTTGTCGCATTGAGCGTAATGGGATCGCCTGTTTTTAGCTGCTGTGTTGCTTTCGCAACATTGGTCACAGCTGGTAGGCCTATCTCACGCAAGATTATTGATCCGTGGGATAGGTCTCCCCCAATTTCAACAACAACCCCAGCCACATTGGTAAATGTAGAAATCCAACCTGGATCGATGGCGCGTGCAACAAGGATGGTCTCTTCCGGGATGAATCCATCAGGTAATTGGGTTGAGGGTTCTCTAAGCAACCAAACACGGCCGTTTACCTCACCATCCGTCAATCCAATACCTGATAAGCGTCCTAGATTTTGTATTGAACCGTTAGCATATCCTTCCAAATAAGTGGAAAAATCATCAAATTGATGAATAAGATCAGGAAAATCATACGTTTGAAGCTGAGAATAGTTAGCTTTCTTAGAATCTATTTCCGTTTTGGTAAAAGTTTTTCCATTGTCTAATTGAGCCACTTCTTCTAAGGTCAGATACCAAAAGGCGTCCTGATTGGGTAAAAGACCATCTTGAACTGCCTGATCTATTAATGGCAAAAATTGTTGTCTTAGTAGGTCGTAACATTGAATGGCGTGATACCGCCACAGCTCACGAGCCCTCAAAATTCGGCCGCAGTGCCACCAAATGGGGCGGGTCAATTGGGCTTTGAGCGAATACGGCCGTTTTTCTGGTTCGGTGAGTGGCGGACGCGTTAAGCTAGCAATTAGTGGGGATGGGTCTTCGTGGTAGCGAGGTCGAGAAATGTCACTCTCATAAATTCCACGATGCCCATGCTTATCTAAATAAGTAGCCCACAACGTTTGAAACTCTGAGTCTGTTGGAAGTTGATTTTGTTTGATTGCTTCTTGCCAAGATGGGTTTTTTGATACGGCCGTTTGCAATGGGGCCAAATCAATCAAGCTTTGCGTGGCAATCGAACTTTGTCTTCGATTATGCTCAGCCAGCGTGTTCATCGTTCTCAAAATGAGCAGCGGTCCACTCATCGCTTGTGTTAAATTAAGCATTTCAGACACAAATTGAACAAACAGATGTGAAAACGCTTGAGAAAGGTCGGTCAATGAAAGATAGGGTTGTTTGGCTTCCGCTAATATTTTCTGGGTCGCTTTTTCTGCGCTAGAAACGGCCGTTATTTGAGCCCAACCTAACTTAAGCAAAATAGGCGTGTGCCATAAAAAACGCCCTAATTTGAAACCTGCTGCTCTATCGCTGCTGCCCCCTAGGTTGCTTGTAACAAGAGCTGTCGGCAGCCCCCATTTGCGCATCATGTCGGTGAGGAGCGTAATGTTAAAAAACGGCCGTCCTTCAAAAACGCGCACCATGTGGCGATTTGTAGGTAAAGAGGGATCGAACTGTCGATAATAGTCAAAAAGCTCTGTGCTACCGCTTTCAACGATGCTGGTCATGAATGGCGAAGGAGGGTCCGGTAGAATTTCTCGTAAATTAGCAAATGTAAATGCCTCGTTGCGGCGGCTCGCCCTTGTGATTGGACGGAGTTGAATCAGCCAGCAAATCTGACCATCATCAGCCCACTCAATATCCCAATCTCCAACGCCAAATGTCCGACGCACACCACGCAATAGCTTTTGAACCCGTTGTCCAAATTCGGGTAAATCATCAGTCGCGGATTCACCTAGGGTGAGTTGCGGTGTGAGCAAAGTTTGCCCAGCAACGGTGCCGGAGACTAATTTGTCGGCTAATCCATCGGTATAATTAATCAGATCATCTTGATATGCTGCTTCTGAAAAAGCAACACCTGCTTGTTGGGCTTTTACCATGGTGAGTAGAAGGACATCTTTTCGGAAATCACTCTTGTGCCTACTCGCAGAATTCCAAACCTGGCAGAGTGCCTTGGATAATGCCTCTGGGCTACTGCTGTCGACATTAAGAACAGAATCAAAATGACCGGCCAAGCTTTCATCTTCACGATCTTCTGCTGAAAAGGCTGACCGAACAGCAATGGGATGATCAAATCGAGGCATTCGAGCGGCTGTAAATAATGATTCATAAAGCTCGATTGGGTTTGGGCAATGAAAACGGCCGTTTTCCTGCAATAAAATCTGTTCTTCAAGCAAGCTTTCAAAAAACTCATGCAGAAGTACAGCCCCTTCAGGGACAGGTAGGTTTGATTTAGCTGCTTGATCAAGCAGCGCCCCTTTATTCCCTACATTGACTTTTGCTGCCCTTCCGGACCCTAACCAAACAAAATACCGTTTCATATTTGTAAATTTAGCTTTGCCTGAATCATTTGCCAACCCTTTTTAATAAACAAATGACCAGAGTCACTATCTAGACCCGAGGATGCAGAATAAAATAGTGACTATGAACACAATTCATGATGCCAATGTTCAAAATTTGCCCCAACCGCTTATTCTGTTTGATGGGGTTTGTAACCTTTGTAGCGCTTCCGTTCAATTCATTATTGAAAATGATGCAAATAGCCATTTTTCATTTGCCTCCCTTCAATCGCCAACAGGGCAAATGATTTTGAAAGCATTTAACCGACCTCTTGATGAATTTGATTCAGTCATTTTGCTTGAGAATGATCGGCTTTATACGCAATCAACGGCCGCATGTCGCATCGCGACTCAATTCTCTTCAAATATGCGGTACTTGAGCTACTTCCGGTTGCTGCCAAAAGGTCTTCGTGATTGGGGGTATGATTTAATTTCCCAAAATCGCTATCGATTTTGGGGAAAGAAAAATCAATGTTGGCTCCCCACCCCTGAGTTGTCTAATCGGTTTTTATGAAAGTGAGTACAGATCACCGTACTTCGTTTTCAGATAGTTGATATACGGTGTGATGGTGAGTGGGCCACCTGTCACTTTTTCAATTAATTCATCAGCTGTATATTTACGGCCGTGTTGGTAAATGTTCTCTTTTAACCAGCCGTGGAGTGTTTCAAACTCACCAGAGGCAATTTGGCTGGGAATTTCTGAATGGGCTTTTACAGCCTCATCAAAGAAGAGCGCACTCATAATATTTCCCAAAGTATATCCTTGGAAAGAACCACCAACTGAGCCTGCATACCAGTGTATATCCTGTAAAACCCCATCAACATCACTCGGGGCTTGAACGCCTAAATCTGATTGATAACGAGCATGCCACGCTTCAGGTAAATCTTTAACTGAGAGTTTGCCTTCGAGTAGGGCCAGCTCTAAATCAAAACGAATCATGACATGTAAGTTATATGTAACCTCGTCTGCATCCGTTCGTATAAGTGATGGTTCAACCTTGTTGATGGCGCGGTAAAATTCATCTGCCGACACACCATTGAGTTGCTCAGAGAAGGTGTCTTGTAACTGAGGATAAAAGTGGGACCAAAAACCTCTACTGCGGCCTACAAGATTTTCCCAAAGCCGAGATTGGCTTTCATGAACACCTGCTGAGGTACCACCAGCTAAAGGTGAGCCTTCAAATGATGCATTGATACCTTGTTCATACATGGCATGGCCAGATTCATGCAGGGTGCTAAATAATGCTTCACTTAAGTCATTTTCTTTGGTTCGGGTAGTAATTCGCACATCACCAATAGAGAATTTTGTCATAAATGGATGATGCGTTTTATCTTGACGACCACGAACAAAATCATAGCCATACTCTTTAATGACTTTGAGCCCAAAATCTAGCTGAGTTTGCTCTGGGTAATGCTTTTTGAGAACTGAATCGTCAGTTTTCTCTTTTTCTGAAATCGCTTTTACTAGAGGAACAAGTTCAGCACGGAGCTCACCGAATATTTTTTGAATAGATTCAGCTTTCATACCTTCATCAGCCATATCGATCAAAGGATCTGCAATGTGATCATGTTCCCAAAATGAAGCGAGCTGACGGCTAAAATCAATTGTTTTTTCGAGGAAAGGTGCCACTTTGGCGAAATCATTATTCGGCCGTGCTTCCATCCATGCTTGATGTGATTGTGAAATATGAACATTAAAGTCTGCAAGGAATTGGGCTGGAATCTTTGTTGCTTTTTCAAAATCCTTTGTCGTAACTCGGACTAAAACGGCATCATCTGAATCATTTTCTTCGCTAAAAGATTGAAGCGAATCTAATAAATTGCCAATCTCAGCCGACGTGAATTTTTCATGGGCAATTTTGCTTAACGTTGCCATTTGTCGTCCGCGGGCAGGTGCGCCCCCTGATGGCATATAGGTTGATTGATCCCAGCTTAATAATGATACGGCCGAATTAATGTCATCAATTTCGTGTAATTTTTCTTTGAGTAATTGAATTTTGTCTTCCAAAAAACTTGCTCCTACGCACCTCTCGGGTGGTCTAAGTTTTTAAGTGCCTTTCAAATATTAATATAACTTATAACAAAGTCAATTTTTTGTTTAATACATGCTGACGCCGTTTACTCGATTCAATACCTTACTGACATAGTTGGGGTCTGTGATAGCTGGCCGATTAAACGACAACGCTTCGATATTATGCTGTGTTTCACCAGTAATTGCCAAATCGCTCAATATTTGCCCAAATACACTCGAGAATTTATAAGCTTGCCCAGCGCCACAGCAAACAAGTATATCGGGGTGTTCAGGAATGGCATCAAGAATAAATTGACGATCCTTTGGCATCGTATAGAGGCAGGTCTTGGTGTAAAGTTTTGGGCCGATGAAGCCTGGAATATGCTTTTTAAGCCAAGCTTCTTGATACTCCTCAACTTCAACATTGGGTTGAAAATCTCTTGACTCAGGAGTCACAACGGGTCCCGAAAAGTCAATTGCGGCTTTTGTGGCTACTTCGCCGTGGATTGGAAATCCATATATGCCACCCATAGGTGTTGGAACAAGGAATATTGGAAAACGATCGGGTGCAAAGTCGCGAAGATTAGGCGTTTTATAGTAAGTGACT
>JANQSK010000017.1 GCA_028284105.1 Anaerolineae bacterium | reverse complement strand
CTAGCGAGGAAATTTCTAAAAAAGGTGTTTCTGGATCAAGCAGGAGAGTTATACGCTCACGTACTAGCAGCTTATCTTGGCGTCTTAATCGTTCAATGTCACGATCGCGCCGTTCAAAGCGAGCAGCTTCCTGCTTTGCTCGAAATTCAGAGACCAATTGCTCATTGTGGGCTTTGAACTGCTTATATTTTGAAGAATTTGTATCAATCTTTGATTGTATTCGTCGCATGTTTTATCCGAATATTTATTTTTTTATTTTTTTATGTGATTGACGGATAGCTTTCTAAAAAATACGCCTTACAAAGGCTGTCAATCACCGAGTAAATCACAATAATTGAAGTTGGTTTAATTTTTAATACTTTTTGTGATTTAACTAATCGAAAGTTTGTTTATCAGCATTTTTTTGAATCACTCGATAGTGACAAGCACAGCACCTTTATCGAAGGTATCACCCTCAGAAAGGAGAATTTCCTTTATCGTGCCATCTTGATCAGCGGTGATGTCTGTTAACATTTTCATTGATTCAATCGTGAGCAGGAGTTGGCCTTTAGAGATAGTATCTCCCTCGTTCACATTAATGGTGACAACTGTTCCTGGCATTGGGGCAATTGTGCCACCTTGGCCGCCGGCGCTACCTGATTGTGTTAGTGGATTCTGAACTGTAGCTCGAAAGTTACGGCCGTATCCATGCAGGTAATAAACGCCTTCGTGCTCAGCGAATCGAATTGAGAGCTTCCCCGCTTCTGTTGCGATAAAAATGGTGTGCTCATTCATCAACTGCCAATCAATTGACATCGCTGTTGCATCGGCTGATTCTTGTACGATGAGTCGCCCCCCTTTTTGATGCAAGTCAGGACTACCGATAGCAATATCACGCACGATGAGCTGGATTATTTCGTCATTTAGTAATATGTCACTCATTAGTTTTGCCACCCTCCCATCGCTTTGTGAATCGGTTTTGGTAAATACTCAGGCGAGGTTAACGGCCGTTCCTGCAAGGCCACTACAGAAGCAACCAAACGTTTTTGAGCATCAGTTAATGGCTTCAAACCTAGCTCATCCTCTTTATCAGCAATGTACCCCGTGTGAAAATTACCAGCCTGAAAATCAGTCTCTTGCATCACACTTTGTAGCCAATCCATATTTGTCTTCAGACCAAGCAAAACAAAGGAAGCTAGGGCCATTTCTGTATTACGAATGGCATCTGTTCTATTGTGGCTATACACAATTAGCTTGGCCAACATCGGGTCAAAGGCTGATGTGACACGCATCCCAGCTTGAAAGCCACTATCAACACGGACTGTTGGAACAGCAGGCCCATTCTCTCCATTAGGATTTGTTGGCTCAATATAAACGAGGATAGGTCCTGTTGTTGGGGCAAAATCATTCTCAGGATCTTCCGCATAAATACGGCATTCAATCGCATGCCCCTTAAACTCAATATCTGATTGACTGAAGGGTAACTTCTGTCCATTGGCGACGTTGATTTGCTCAGCCACCAAATCGATATCTGTCACCATCTCTGTCACGGGATGTTCAACCTGCAATCGTGTGTTCATTTCGAGGAAATAAAAAGAATCATCCTGTGCCAAGATAAACTCAACCGTACCGGCGTTGTGATAACCTGCTTTTTCAGCGATGGAAACGGCCGTGTTACAAATCGATTCGCGCAATTCAGGGGTTAAGGCGGGTGATGGCGCTTCTTCAATCACTTTCTGAAAGCGACGCTGAATAGAGCACTCACGTTCACCTAAATGCACCACATTGCCATGTTCATCTGCTAGCACCTGTACTTCAATATGGCGAGGCTGCTCAACATACTTTTCTGCATAAAGTGCTCCATCTCCAAAAGCACGCATCGCTTCTTGGCTTGTAAGTTGAATCGCCGATTCCAGTTCAGAAGCCTCACGAACAATGGTCATCCCTTTACCGCCACCACCAGCAGCAGCTTTTAGCAAAAGCGGAAAGCCAACCTGAATGGCAGATTGGATAAATTCCGCCGTTGTCCCTTCTTGAGTGGCCGAAGGAACAATGGGAATGTCATGCTCAATGGCAAAACTTCGAGCCGAAATTTTATTCCCCATCAAGTCAATGACATCAGGGGTTGGTCCAATAAATTTAATGTTTTCTTCCGCAAGACGACGCGCAAAAGCACCATTTTCAGCCAAAAATCCAAAACCTGGGTGAACGGCATCGGCACCAGATAATTGACACGCATTAACAATGGCATCAATATTCAGATAAGCGCCAACAGGTGTATCGCCAAAGATTTCAACGGTTTCGTCTGCCATCTTGACTGCCGGGCTATCTGCATCAGCAGCATGAAAGACAACCACACCCGGAATATTCAATTTTCGGCATGTCTTCAGGATTCGAACCGCAATTTCACCGCGGTTGGCAATGAGTATTTTTTTGATTTTCATAGATTCTATTTTGTTGATAAAGGATTTGTATTTGTTCAATCACAACTCGTTTTATTACGATTGACTCAACAACTCTTCCTGTGCATCTTTTTCTAATTGGCAATAACTATCCCACCAAGACCGAATACGCCCTCCGGCCGGATGCTGAACGGCCGTTTCTAAATCTGGAATAATGTCCATCAATGCTGGAAAATCGATCCCAGTGCCAAGCCCAAGCTTATGGGCCAAGAAAGCCACATCCTCTGTAGCGAGGTTGCCTGCAGCACCTGGTGCAAAAGGACATCCACCAAGACCACCAATACTACTGTCGACAATTCGCACACCAGCTTGAATGGCAGCTGAAACGTTCGCCATGCCTAATGCTTGAGTATCATGTAGATGAACGGCCAATTTGGACATATCAGTCCGACGGCCTAGATTTTCCATCATCCGGCCCACTTCCAAAGGATTTGCATGGCCAATTGTGTCTGAAACAGCCAGTTCGTCAACGCCCCAACTGAATATCTCTTCACTCATGGCAATGGTACGTTCTGGAGGTGTTCGTCCTTCAAATGGACATACCCAAGCAGTTGAAAGATATGCACGAACCCACAAGCCATCAAATTTAGCTTGCTCAACAAGTTCTCGGCCAATTTGCATATTTTGGGCAACGCTCATGCGAATATTATTCTGACAAAAAGCTTCTGTCACCGTTAAGCCCACAGCAATTGAGCTACAGCCAGATGCCAATGCCCGGTCATACCCTCTTTTATTGAAAACGAGCCCTGTAAATTGGTATGGCGGCTGGTTATAACGGGAAACGGCCGTTTTCATCATCTCATCAGAGTCAGCCATTTGGGGCACTGCAGAGGGTTTTACGTAGCTAGCAACCTCAAGATAACGCAGACCAGCAGATGTAAGCTTATTGAGCAGACCGAGTTTAACGGCCGTGTCTACTTGTTGCTTTTCATTTTGAAGGCCATCTCTCAGACCCACTTCGCAGATGCGTAGGAAATCCATTTTCAGTAATTGAGTCATTGGGTAATTGAGTCATTGGAGAAATGCAAAACGCTTTTCAATTACTTAATTACCTAATTGCTCTCCTATTCCGCCATCAAATGTCGACCAATCACCATTCGTAAAATCTCGCTGGTACCTTCACCAATCGACATGAGGCGTGTGTCTCGATACATGCGCTCTACTTCAAACTCACGACTATATCCAAAGCCGCCATGTATTTGGACAGCATTGCGGCATGTCTTTTCGCTAATATCAGTTGCCAATAGCTTGGCCATTCCAGCTTCTTTGGCATAGGGTCGCCCCTCGTCCTTGAGCCATGCTGCCCAATAAAGCATGTGACGTGCAGCCTGAATCTCTGTAGCCATATCTGCCAGCATAAATGCGACCGCTTGGTGATTCCCAATGGCAGTTCCCATCGTTTCACGTTCTTTGGCATATTTCATAGAGGCATCAAAAGCCGCTTGTGCCAAACCTAAGGCAAGTGAACCAATACTAATACGACCTTTTGTGAGGGTTGAAAGGGTTTGCGTGAGGCCCCGCCCCTGTTCACCCAAAAGATTTTCAAGTGGTACGTGTACATTATCAAATGTAACGGCATGTGTGGGAGACCCATTTAGTCCCATTTTTTTTTCGGCTGGATCAATGATGACGCCAGGTGAATCTGTTGGCACGATAATGTGGCTCAAAGCGCGAGACCCTTCTTCACCATCAGTTCGGCAAAGGACGATCATTGTTTCAGCAATGCTGGCATTGGTTGCCCACATTTTGGATCCGTTGAGGACCCATTCGTTCCCCACTTTTTCTGCCTTTGTTTTGATATTCCGTAAATCAGAGCCTGCACCGGGCTCAGTTAAGGTCAAACACCCTAGACGCCCCTCTTTTGAAGTCAACAACGGAAGCCACTTCTCTTTTTGTGCTTCTGTACCAAAATCGTTAATTGGCCCCATCCCTAAACAGTTATGAGCAGAAATAGCTAATGAAGTTGATCCACATGCCCACGCTAACTCTTCTGTCGCAATGGTCGCGCTAATGGTGTCCATCTCTGCCCCACCATACTTTTCAGGAATTTGTAGCCCTTTTAAGCCCAAATCAGCCATCTTTTTGGTGGCAGTCCAATTAAATTCGGATGTCTCATCCGTATGTTTAGCCATTGGTGCCACTTCATTAGCCATGAAGCTATGGACAATATGGCGAAATTCTTGTTGTTCAGGGGATAAATCAAAATTCACGTGGAGCACTCCATTTATTGTCGTAGACGTTGATTGTACTATGCAGTATACTAGGTTACCGTACAGTAACTATTATTACTAATGATTAACTAAATTGCAATAGGGAAAACAATTATGGCGAGTTTAGCATGGGGAGACGGCATCCAAAGTCGAGAAGAGCAGCGTGAACTGAAACGCATGACAATTTTGCGAGCTGCAGCACAAACAATCAATGAAGTTGGATTTCGTCAAATGTCTCTTGAGAAATTAGCGACAAAACTCAAGGTTACAAAGCCCACCCTCTACTACTACGTTAAAAACAAGAACGATATTCTGAATGGCATCCTAGATATCGCCATGACACAATTGCGGCAAGAAATTGAAACCGTTTCTCAAACTGAGATGTCTGGGCTAGATAAATTACATCACTTCATGCAGCGATATGCAGTCGTCATGGGGGATGATTTTGGCGCTTGCCTGATCACATCTCGCATCAGTGCTTTTGCCTCTGAGTTTAAGGAACAGTACCATGCTGCTTCCCGAGAGGTATTAACGGCCGTTCGTGCCCTAATTAAAGAAGGCATTGATGATGGCTCCATTACAGAATGTGACCCAAAATATGTTTCTTCCGCTTTATTAGGTACAATGAACGAAACCGTTTATTGGAATTTCATCGGTGGGAAAGAGAAACCAGAGTTAGCCTTTCAGCAGTTCTGGAAGTTTTTTGAAAAAGGGTTAAAAACGAATGTTATTTGATTTGCTCAATAATGACGGGGGTCTAGAGGAGCTTTCTGGGCTAGATTCAGCATTTTTATATTTAGAAACACCCAACGCACCTATGCATATCGGGTCTCTCGCAGTGCTAGAAGGGTCCCTCGCTTTTCAAGAGTTTAAAGATCTGCTTTTATCCCACATTCATATGGTTAAAACGATGCGGCAAAAACTCGTTGAGGTCCCATTAAGCCTAGATCGTCCTTATTGGGTTGAAGATCCTGATTTCAACATTGACTACCATCTTCACCACACCAGACTGCCAGAACCTGGCGGTTGGAAGCAACTACGCCGGTTAACTTCTCGTATTTTTAGCCAACATTTAGATAGAAACCGCCCTCTTTGGGAAATGGTGTTTGTCGAAGGGCTAGACAGTATCCCACAGGTTCCTCCAGGCTCGGTAGCTGTTATCAGTAAAATTCATCATGCTGCCATTGATGGCATGTCTGGCGTTGACATTATGGGGTTATTATTTGATCTTACCGAAAATACTCGTCAATATCCTGTTCCCGAAAAGAAAGATACACCGCCTGTTCCCGATGAAATGGAGCTGATGGTTCGAAGTGCTGTTAATTTTGCAAAACGGCCGTTAAAACTTCCCAAAATCCTGATGGAAACCGCCAAAGCAACATTACGCACTGGCGCTCTAAGCCGAGCCACTCGAACAGAGTTACCTACCCTTCCTTTCACCGCACCACACACACCTTTTAACGATCCTATTTCAGCTGATCGTATTTGGAACACCGCCCTTCTTTCCCTAGACCGTATCAAAAAGCTCAAAAGAATCATGGATTGCACCGTCAATGACGTGATTTTAGCCATTTGCGCAGGCGCTATTCGGCGCTACTTAGAAGAGAAGGACGCCCTTCCAAACAAGCCTGTTGTCGCCATGGTTCCAGTCTCTACTCGAGGAAACACCGACCAATCTGGTGGAAACCAAGTTTCATCCATGTTCCTCCAAATGGGGACAGATATCGCAGATCCAATTGAAAGACTTTTAAAAATTCAGAAAAATGCGCGCCGAGGAAAGGCGTACCAAGGCGCGATTGATGCCAAGACATTGATCGAGTACAGTGAGTTTGTTCCGTTTGGTATTGCAGGTCAAGCAGCTCGACTCTACTCAAGAGCGCAGCTCTCAAAACGCCACAATCCCGTTTTCAACTGCGTCATCACCAACGTTCCTGGCCCGCAAATACCGCTTTATCTTGCTGGAAAAAGACTTCTCGCTTTGATGGGCTCCGCACCTATCCTAGATGGTATGGGACTCATGATCCCAGTGTTTAGCTACAATGGCATTGTTTCAATTAGCCCCACATCAGCCCCCAACTTAATGCCAGATTTAGACAAATTCACCCGATATATTTGGGAATCTGCAAATGAGCTTGAATCTGCAATCTTAACGAAAGAAGCAGCAAAGCCGATTGAAAAACAAAAAGAACCCAAGGTCAAGGTCGCAGATTTGTTCGCATATTATCAAAATTATGTGGCTGAAAATCCTGATATCAAGCTTAAAGGCTCGGATATTTACCAATTTGATGTTCTTGGAGACAAACCACAGCATTGGGTCTTTGATCTAAAAAATAAACCGATCTCACTATCTCAAGGTGAATCGGAAGATGCTGTCTGCAAAATTCAAATGAGTGAGCCACATATTTTATCGATGCTGAGCGGAAAAATGGATGCCACCACGGCATTTATGCAAGGCAAATTAAAAATTAAGGGCGATATCAACGCAGCAATTCAATTTGGGCAGGTGCTTGCAACACTCCCACCGCCTCCCTTTTTGAAAGAGCTCAATGATGAATCACCAGCAGATGCCGAAGAAAAGGTTGAGGCTCAAGCAGAGGTTAAGCCAGCCCAAAAAGCAGCAAAAGAGCAACCAAAGCTGTGCAAAGGGGTTACAAAAGCTGGAAAACCTTGTAAGAACAAAGCAAGAGATGAGAGTCAATATTGTAGACTCCATGACAAGTGAACTGCATAAATCAGTTATTTCAGCACTTTAACCAACACTGCAGTTCCTAATTAAGGAAAACTTCCCACTATGACAACCTATAAGCGCCCCTCCCTTTGGCTGACAGCCTTTGAGACCCGTGCCATCTCTGAATTTGCCGCCTTTTCTTGGGGCTTCCCATTTCTGCAAATGACCCCAAAAGGAGATGGGCATCCCGTGATGACACTCCCGGGATTTATGGCGTCTGATGTCTCAACTTTCCCACTGCGCCTTTTTCTCCGTTCTCGTGGATACGTTCCTTATGGATGGAATCTAGGTCGGAATTATGGGCAAGGCATCGACTTAAAAAAGGGAATCCCTGAAAATTCATACATTTTGCGTCGATTGCATTCGATTTATAAAAAACATGGTCAAAAAGTGACCTTGATTGGCTGGAGCTTAGGCGGCATTTATGCGCGTGAAATCGCTCGGCAAGTCCCAGAACACGTGCGGTCTGTCATAACCCTTGGCAGTCCTTTTAACGGGGATCCAAAAGCAAACAATGTTTTTCAGCTTTTTGAAAAAATGAGCGGTCGTAACATTGACGATATCACACCAGAATTAAAAGAACTTGTCTCTCAACCACCACCGGTTCCTTCAACATCTATTTTTTCGCGAACGGACGGCATTGCAGATTGGCAATGCTGCATTGAAGAAGCAAACGCAACAACAGAGAACATTGGCATCTTCAGCAGCCATACAGGGTTAGGCCACAATCCACTTGCGCTTTGGATCATTGCAGATCGTTTAGCCCAGGCAGAAGGTGAATGGTCACCATTTGATACACGTGGCTTAAAAAGTTTGATTTATGGTGATGCTGACCAAGCAAAGGCGCTTGGCTTTATCTAACCATATTTATGTATCTTATTTCGAAGACCTGTCAGGAGATTCTGGCAGGTCTTTTTTATTTCAAAATTAGAAGGAAAAGGAGAAATTGGTGAACTATCACAATAAGAAATTCAGAGGGCGATCAAATAGCGAAAACGGGGAGGTAAGTAGCCAAACAGTATTTCACTATTTTCAAGAGGGGATAAAACTATGGGGCACTTATTCGGGGGGAAGCATTATTGATGGCCATCTGTTAGGCACAGTGTCTGAGGATGGCTCGCTCAATTTTTTATATCATCACATCAATGAAAATGGCGAGCTTATGGCGGGTCAATGTCGTTCAATACCGGAACTTTCTTCCAAGGGAAACATCATTCTCAAGGAAAGGTGGCAATGGCTCACTGGAGACCAATCAAATGGGTATTCAGAGGTTGAGGAGATTACCGAGGTGTAATCTGAAATATTCCATTCACAGGTGTCAACGTAAACCGGCCAGCTAAACCGGGATACGGTGCATCAGCAAAAATAGGACGGCCGTTTTCAATAGCAACCTCAATCTCACCAATCAGTGAATCAGCCACGCTGCCATCATGCCCAAACGGCATTGCCTCAACAATACGTAAATCAGTACGCCCTAAATCAACAATGGCGACATAGTAAATAGCATACATTTGTCGCCAGCTCGTTAATAAGAAGGCATTCTCTGGTAAATTGTTGGCAAAAAGGGCGCCAACCTCTTCTGGCTCTGAAAGGTCTTCCACAGGATAGGGATAAGTATCCGTCACAAATTCACTTCGGCCTTGTGCAAAAGCCTGAAGACGAGAAGGCCAATAGTGTTGACCTACAAGTAATACTAGCAAAAACGGAAGCACTGTCATCAAACGAGGATAAGATTTAAAACGATTGATGAGTTGTTCAAGACCAGGGGCTGCAATAAGAGCGACTAACATAAAGCCCGGTAAATAGAATATATGTTTATCACCAGGTTCATAATTGATGACAAAAAAGAGAATCGTTCCAAAGCTTACAAGCCAGAAAATAGCCAATTCTTTTTTTTCTTGCCAAACTTTACGGATTCCAAAGCCGGCAGCAATCAAAATAAGCAGTGAAAACTCAAATGTCAACAACCGTGCAAAAAACAGGCCTAATCGGCTTGCCATAAATCCTAAACCACCTGGAAACATTGCAGCTTGCCATTGAGGCGCAGAAACACCTAAGTAGAGACGTTCGATAAAGGTGTCACGATCAGCCGGTGTAATGTCCCAAAATGAGCCAGACGCAAACAGACCTGTCTGGAAGTAAGAAACGGCCGAATCATTCGCATCGTTGATCCAGAACAAACCAACAAAAAGGGCTAAACCAAGAATTACGGCCGTTCCTGCAATAGCGACCGTCTTGACCATGTTCAATTCATTTTTTCGGGCTGTCCGAATGACAAAAACAACCGCAGCAGGCGCAATTAATGTTGTATAAAGGTGAATACCTAATCCTGAAGAAGCTAAAAATGCGGCAGCAAAAAGTAAAATAGTTCGCTCTTGTGGTGCTTGAGCCCATCGCCACAAACAAACCATCATCAAAATCCACCACAGCGTCCCCATCGTGTACACTTCAGCAATGATCGCTTGAGACCAAAACGTGTAAGACAAGAAAAACCCAAGCACCGCCAGTAAGCCAGCTGTCCGATTATTGGTTAATTGCCTTGCCAAATAATACAGTCCTGCCAAGGTAAGCGCAGCGGCCAAAGCAGAGAGAAAATTTACCCGCCATGCGAGACTATTAATCGGAACAAAATCGAGCAAGCGTGTGATGCTTACATAAACTGGATAGCCTGTTGGGTGAGCAATTCCCCAAGTTCGAGCAAAAACTTGAAACTCACTGCTATCTCCGTAAAGCACACCAGGTGCTAATGTTCTCGTAAATACAACAAGGCTTAAAAACCCAACAAGGACAGCAAACAGGCGATCCATGATGTCAACTTTTTCAACGGCCGTTTCAGCTAGCTGCATAGTGTCATCAGGTTCGTTTTCTTCTAGCGTCTCTCCCAATTCAGGAGGTAATGTAATGGCATCATTTTGGCTCACGATACGGCCGTCGACCAGTTGCAACACTTCATCAACATACTCATCTACAAGTCCATCATGAGTAGCCAGAAGAATGGTGACTTCTTCCTTTTCGGCAATCGATTTGAGTAAGCTCAGTATCTCCCGAGCAGTTTCAGTGTCAAGCTCACCGGTGGCTTCATCAGCAAGAATGACACGAGGACGATTGGCTAGCGCCCGAGCAATTGCAACACGCTGCTGTTGCCCCCCAGACATCTCGTAGGGTCGATGGGTTGACCATTGATCAAGCCCAACTAATTTGAGCGTATCCAAGGTGCGTTGGTGTCGCTCCGATCTTGGGAAGCCTGCAATGCGCAGCATCAATTCCACATTTTCATATGCGGAAAGGGTTGGCA
>JANQSK010001278.1 GCA_028284105.1 Anaerolineae bacterium | reverse complement strand
GGTTTTTTATCTCTGGGAGAAGGGTTCGATAATCAGCGACCGTTTCCAAATTGTCAATCACGACCAAGCATCTCTTTTCTTTCAAATAATTTTTAATTTGGCGTTCTCGTTGAACCTGATTATCTTGTGTAATTTCTAGCTGAGAGCCAAGCCTGTCGATCAGCATTGGGAATGTTAATGCTGGTCTGCCGCTTTCAATTTGGAGACGTCCAAGCGTTGAGAGGTGGGTATGTTTTGCTGTGACCCACAGGACATCATCAAATTGGTTGTTTTTAATAATTTGACGCGTAATAAAATCAGCAAGAGCCGTTTTCCCAATACCACCGATACCGTCAATCGATACGATAAGCTGGTTATCTCTATCAAGCAAAACTTCAAAAAGCTTTTCTTGGGCTACATCTACACCAACCAACTGGTGATATGATGCTGGTGAGAGCCGAGAAAGCATTTTTTCCTGCCACTCTTGCCCTACATTGCTTTCCAATTGAATCAATATTTCAGTTAACTGCTGTACAGCTTGTCGTTGGCGATAGTACAAGCTTGATTCAGAAACATTTAATCGGTTTGCGACTGCCAATACATCACGTCTGTTTTCGAATCGTTCCCGAAGTAAATCTTCAGCTTCTGGGGCTCTTGTTTTTAGCAAATGGAGTGCGCGATTGAGTATAAGGCGATTTTGTTCTGCTGGGAGATCATTTACGAGCGCAGGAGAACTCATGGTTCCATCTTCTAAATAGAGGTGGAACTTTAAGTGAGCTAACGGCCAGCGGTTGACCTCCCCTCCATGCCATAAGCGGAGAGCCTCTAAAACATCTTCTTGGGAAATTAAATTTAGTTGATTCATCTGCTAAAAAGCTTAATTGCGTGCTCCAATATTAATTAGTATTGCACAAAGTAAAAGGATTAAGCAAACCAATTTGTAGATAGTTGCAGGGGTTTGTAGATACCTTAAAGCTATATTATAGGTACTTTGAAGGCAATTCAAGGAAATTTCCGTTAGAGTTTGTTCAAGTTCGTTTCACAACACATTTGGGAGGAGAAATAAAAGACAAATTTTTCATTCCAATTTAAGTCTTTGAGGTAACAAAAGGATTTATTGTAGATAAGGGGAAAAACATGGGTTACTTAACAACAAAACAAACAAACATTGTGATGTGGGTTCTGATTGCGGCTATTTTGGCATTATTTATTTTGACTTTAGCAAATCAAGGCATCGCTCAAGATCTATTATTTGAATTCCAGACACAAGGCAAATGCGTCAATAGTTTCTGCGCATGGTAAGTACCTTGATAAATTAAGTTATTCGTTGTTTTTTGAGGTTCGAAAATCTGATGGCTTTACCCTACCGAACAAATAAGAGGAAGCGCACACCAACATTTATTTTGATTGGTGATGGGTTTGATGAATACGAAGTTGTATATTTTCTTCATAAATTTAGACAGCAGGGATTGCCCATCAAAAGCGTAAGTCTGTTCGATAAATTAGTTTATAGTCGACAGGGTGTTGGCTTAAAGACGGATTATGCACTTGCTGATAAGCCATTTGACTCAAAAAATGATTGTGTTTTGATTTTACCTTCTGGCGGCCGTAATGGTGACAAACTAAGACGGGATGCTAGAGTTCGAACGCTTCTAGAAACCATGTGTCGTGGTTCTGGAAAAGTTATTATAACGGACGAAGACAGTGAATTGGCAACGGATGTTGAACAAGTTTTCACTAAACGGCCGTTTCTCCTGAGGCGCAATGATGAAGGCCTCGAAGACTTTGTGGATACGTTAGCGGACCGTATGGTTTACGCTAACTAGTCTGATCACTCGGTAACCTTGTTCCTAGATGGAGGCAGGCGTCGGTCTGCCTTCATCGCCGAGCGACCTTTACGAAACGACTCGAACTGTTCCTACCCATTTAACCTGACGAAGTGCATCATCAATCTCGCTTGGCACAATCATACGTGTCAGGCCTTTTTCGCGTGTTAACAGGTTGCCATCGATCTGATAGGCTAACAAAATGGGTCTTGTTGATGTCTCTTTTAATTCCTCACACATCACCCGATTGCCAAAACCATCCACACTTATCACTTCAATAGAGCTACATGCATCTGGCCAATAGTGAGCCATAAAGTCACGTAGGGTAACTCCTTCAAATGTAAATGGTCCGGATGTGCCGTGTCCTGTGCTTACAATGTAGCAGTCAGAAACGGCCGTTTTGGGTAAAACTTGTAGATCTGCGACAGAAATGGTCGAAATACGGCCGTTTGGAAGTTCCAGCTCAAAAGAGCCATCTCCGCTGGGCGGTGTTAGATTTGGGTCATGCGAATGGGGTTGAAGGGGATCATGTGGAGCCATAATTTCATTTTACCCATTTCTCACTTTAACAACGAATCCTAATTTTGTTATACTTAGAGGTATGGATCAAAGTAAAATCAGAAATTTTTGCATCATAGCACATATCGATCACGGAAAATCAACATTAGCTGATCGTTTATTACAAAGTACAGGAACCCTTTCCGACCGCGAAATGCAGGAACAGGTTCTTGATAATATGGATCTTGAACGCGAGAAAGGGGTGACCATTAAAGCCTCTGCCGTACGGATGTCATATAAAGCCAACGATGGCGAAACCTACATCATGAACTTGATCGACACCCCGGGTCACGTTGACTTTGGCTATGAAGTTAGCCGAGCCTTGCAAGGGTGTGAAGGAGCATTGCTCATTGTCGATGCAACGCAAGGGATTGAGGCTCAAACACTCGCGAATCTCTATCTTGCCATTGAAGCCGATCTAGAAATTATTCCCGTTGTCAATAAAATTGATCTTCCAGCAGCGATGCCAGACGATGTTGCCGAAGAGATTGAGAATGTCACGGGTATTGCCGCAGAAGATGTTATTCCTATCAGCGCAAAAACTGGTGAGAATGTGCAAGCCGTTTTAGAAGCGGTTGTTGAACGTGTTCCTCCCCCATCAGAAGAAGTGAATGAACCACTTCGAGCATTGGTGTTTGACTCCCATTACGATTCGTACAAAGGCGTTATTGCCTACATTCGTGTTTTCGAAGGCCAACTCAAAAAACGACAAGTCATCAAAATGATGTCAAATAAGATTACGGTTGAACCGAT
>JANQSK010001273.1 GCA_028284105.1 Anaerolineae bacterium | reverse complement strand
CAGCTAGTTGTGGCACATCATTCGTAAGCAGCAAATAACTTGCCCCCCGAACAACATCCGTAATCATCAAAACTACAAAATCGAGCCCTTTGCTATCACGTAAGCTGTAAAGCGCTTCTTTAAGTGAAGGTAAATGCTCTTTGACTTGGCTGCGGTTAACAACTTCTGCTTGTGCAACACCAAAGTTCATACCACCCGCTTCATATAGTTTAAAGTCCGTTGAAACAATCTCTTCAGGTGTACGCGAAGCCAAGCTTGCACCCGCTTCTAGCACTTGCTCACCATAAGATTGTAAAGTTTCACCTTCTAAAGGAGAACCACCTGCAAAAGCCCATCGGCTTAATTTTTCAGCGGCTACATGATCTCTTGGTGTTGTTGTTGGGGAAGTCAGCAGCAATGTATCTGAAATAAGGCCCGCCAAAAGCAAACCGGCTAATTGAGGAGGTGCGCTCATGCCCATATCCGCAATGCTTTCAAAAACAAGGGTACTTGTGCTCCCTACAACATCAACTGTAAAACGAATTGGGGTTCGTGTGGTTGAGTTTCCCAACCGATGGTGATCTAAAATTTCTACCAGGTCTGCTTCATCTAAAGCCCCAAGAGCTTGGGCAGGCTCATTGTGATCGACCAAAATCACTTTGATTCGTGGTGGGTTCAATGCATCTCGTTGACGGCAAATTCCAGCATAACGGCCGTTTTCATCAACAATCAAGAATTCATTTCGTTCTTCATGCAAAATCTTTGGCACTGCATCTCGAACGCGCATACCCACTTGGAATTTAGGCACTTCTGTGTCAGCAGCATCAGAACATGGGCGATCCATCACATCTGCCATCGACACTTTTTTCAGGTCAGCTTTGGCGCTTATCCCTTCACGAAGCAATCCAAAGAGGCTCATCCCGGTAATCAAACCAAGCGGACGTCCATCCTCTTTCAAAACAGGCACTATTCCACCCGTTCGGTTAGCGATAGCCCATGCCTCAGTTAACGGCCGTTCTGGTGTAATACTATCTAAACGCTGGCAGATAGAATCAAAACGAGGGGATGCATCAGGAAGCAAAGTTGGTGGTTCAACTTCTAATTTATTCAATACCCACGTCGTTTGAGGATTAAGCTGCCCTGCACGAGCAGCCAAAACAGGCTCCCCCGTTTTTTCTTGTAAAAACCACGCATAGCCCATAGCAGCTGCAATGGAGTCCGTATCTGGGTTAATGTGGCCTATAACATAAGTTGCACTAGATTTTTTATTTATCATAACAATCAGCATTGTTCCACCCAATCTGAGTAGCACGAAAGGGCAGAATTATAAACTCCTAAAGTTTTTTATAATTTAAATGGGAATTGACGCAAATTAAAGGGGTAATTGTTGCTAAATAGTCACCTTTAATCTACAAATCGAAGCAACAGTTTGGCTCGATGATTAAAATTTCAAAACCGGAGTTAGTATAAAAATGGTATCTATCAGACAAACTTACGTCTTAGAGAAACGAAAATAAATCCTTTTCAAGGATCTAAATCTACTATCTAACATTGAAATGAAAGATATTAAGTTATAGATTGAAGCGTTTCAGGTCAAGCAGAACAATAGGCGCTAATCGCAATCTAACCCTTCGTGGCTCTCTTCTCTTACCCGGCTATTCACCATGACAGAGGATAAAACAAGAATAGAAACAAATAGGCAATAGATAACAAAGCCCCAAATGCATATTGTTTTTAGAACAGACATATACCTCTCTCTCAAAAAGAATTGTACCCGTTCCAAAATTTTTGACCGTGAATTCCATACAATTGATCATTTAATTCAGATATACTTATAAGATAATGGATATTAAATCACTCAAGACCTTGGAATATGACAAGGTTCTCGAAATCTTAGCAGGGTTGACTAGCTTTAGTGCCGGCGAAGCATTAGCGCTAAATCTACACCCCACAACTGATTTATGGGAGGCAAATCTTTGGCAAGCGGAAACGCAGGAGTCTATGATTTTGCTTGATACGAATACCAGCGTCACCATTGGTGGAGCGAGGGATGTTCGCCAACCCATTGATAATGCAGAACATGGTTTCACGCTGACAGCTGAATCTCTTTTAGAAATTCGAAACACAATTATTGCTGCCAGAAACCTTAAACGTCAGCTGATCAAAGCACAAGACAACTTTCCCAAGCTTGCTGCGACAGCTGAACTCATTGAAGAGTGCCCAGGCATTGTTTCATCCATCAGTCAAACCATTGATGATCGCGGTGAAGTTTTAGATAGCGCTAGCCCAAAACTCGGTAAAATTCGGCAAAATCAACGCGTTACACATTCCAAAATTCAGGACAAGCTACAGCGATTGCTGAACAGTAGTCAAAACCAACATCTTCAAGAGCCGCTCGTTTCAACCCGTGGGGGTCGCTATGTCGTTCCGCTACGTGCGGATGCAAAAGGTCGGATCAAAGGGATTGTTCACGACCAAAGCGGTAGCGGTGCTACCTTGTGGATCGAACCGATAGCCACGGTTGAACTTAACAATGAGTTTCGCAGTTTGAAGCTCGAAGAGGAAGATGAGATCGGTCGAATATTGGCTGAGTTATCACAAAAAATTGCAGAACAGGGAGATAGCATCCGACGGGTCGTCGAACGGATGGCAGAATTAGATCTCATCTTCGCACGGGGTCGATTGGCTGCTCAAATTGATGGCGTTATTCCCACGTTCGTAGAATGGCGTGAATTTGAACAGCCTAAACCACCAAAACATGCAAACGAGTTAGCCAAATGGACACCCCCGCCCCCAAATCTGCATCCGGGCTCAACGATTTGGGTGAAAGGGGCCCGCCATCCCTTGTTACCTCCAGAAGATGTTATTCCAACAGATCTCACTGTGCATGAAGATCTGTTTACCATCCTAATTACGGGACCAAATACAGGGGGTAAGACCGTTAGCCTAAAAACAATGGGGCTGATGGTACTCATGGCGCAGTCTGGGTTACATTTGCCTGCCATTGAAGCACGATTAACCATTTTTGATGATGTATTCGCAGATATCGGAGATGAGCAGTCGATTGAACAGAGTTTATCGACATTTTCAGGGCACATTACCAATATTATACGAATATTAAATCAGATAGATGACCGGTCACTAGTTTTATTTGATGAGTTAGGGTCAGGAACAGACCCCACAGAAGGGGCCGCGATTGCTCAAGCCATCATCAACTATTTACGCGATAAAGGGGCAACAAGCTT
>JANQSK010001272.1 GCA_028284105.1 Anaerolineae bacterium | reverse complement strand
TGAATACTCAAGGGTAAAATGAAAATTACTTTCAGGAGAACAAAAGCTCAAATAGGTGCTTTATTTCAAGAAACGTTTTGTTCTCCACTAACAAGGGTTATCAATTTAGAAACTTCGGAGCACTTAAACCAAATCTGAAAGAATTTGAATAGGCAGAAATTTCAGTGCGAGGAACAGAGGGTTTAGAATCGGTTATTCGCCCAGTTGATGTGGTTTTCCCTAAACAAACATGGTATCAAATAGCAGAAATAGCAGGTAGTTTAAAAATTGATATTCACAATTGAAAAGGAGTTGAAGTGCCAATTAAAACCCTTGAAAGTTTACGAGAACATCTTCAGTGGGCCATCGAAATTGAACATGCAACCATTCCTCCATACCTTTGCGCCCTTTATTCAATCCATGAAGACAGCAATCTTGAGGTAAGAGAAGTCATCGAGAGCGTCTTTATTGAAGAGATGCTTCATATGACATTGGCAGCTAATGTGCTGAATGCTGTAGGGGGAACTCCTCAGATTGATAAGCCTGACTTTATCCCAGAATATCCAGCCTTTTTACCCCATAGCAATCGTGCCTTTTCGGTACCGCTTCTTAAATTCTCCCCTGAAGCCATAAACGTGTTTTTGAAAATTGAAAAACCAGAAGGTCATGGCGCGATGCCTGAGGACGATAACTATCACACGATTGGCCAATTTTATGAATCAATTGAAATGGGTTTGAGATATTTGTGTGAGACTCTGGGAGAAACTGCCGTTTTCACCGGAGACCCCAATCATCAAGTTCGCTCTGACAGCACATACTATGGCGGAAGCGGTCATATCATTGCAGTGGAGAATTTAGAAACCGCTCTAGCTGCTCTTGAAGAAATTATTGAGCAGGGAGAAGGCTTACAGCATGAAGAGGTTTGGGATGGTGATCAAAATATGTTTCATCCCGAACGAGAAGAAGTGGCACACTATTTTAGATTTTTAGAAATTAAAGAAGGTCGAAACTTTCAAAAAGGGGACACACCCAAATCGGGTCCAACCGGTGACTCATTTACAGTGGATTGGGATGCCGTTCACAATATGCGGCCTAATCCAAGCTCAAAAGCATACCCTGCCGATAGTCCAATCGTGGCAAAGCTCAACGAGTTTAATGTCGTGTATTGGAATATGCTGCGTCAACTCCATCAAAGTTTTAATGGCCAACCAGAACAACTCTCTGTTGCTGTTGGTACGATGTATGAAATCAAAACGAAAGCCGTAGAACTCATGCAGCTGGATTCAGGTGATGGAGAAACGACGGTTGGTCCGACATTTGAATACGTTTCGCTGGAAGATGAAAAATCAGACAAGCATGCTGGGCAAAAAATCGTCGTTCAAAAAGATGGACCTTATCTCGTGTATGGTGATGTGCCATTGGTGCGGAAAGCCCAAGTGATTTCTGAACATGGTGAGCCATTGACTTGGCAAAAAGGGGAGACATTGGAGGCTGGAGCAAAGTATGCATTGTGTCGCTGTGGGCAGTCGAGTCGAAAGCCATTTTGTGATGGCACTCATGCCCGCGTCGATTTTGATGGAACCGAAACGGCCGATACCAACACAACAATCGAGCGGCAAATTATCTTTGAAGGAGGAAGCAACATTGTGGTGAAGCGGGACAACGCCCTCTGCATGGAAGCCGGATTCTGTGGTAATCGCTTTAAAAATATTCCTCAACTTGTCAAAGAGACAGAGGATAGCATCGTCAGGGCACAGGTGATGGCGATGATTGAGCGCTGCCCATCAGGTTCTTATAGCTATTCGCTTGAGCCTGATAGTGAAAATATTGAACCTTCGTTTCCCAAAGAAATCGGCGTGACGCAAGAGGGGGAAGTTGCAGGGCCTTTGTGGGTGACTGGTGAAATTGACGTCGAACGAGCTGATGGTCAGCCATTTGAATGCCGTAACCGCACTACTTTGTGCCGCTGCGGCCAATCAAACAATAAACCCCTTTGTGATGGCACCCATCGCGAAATTGGATTTACTGAATAACTTGAAATAACGGAGGCTGAGCTTTCATGATTGGCTTCGACAGGCTCAGC
>JANQSK010001256.1 GCA_028284105.1 Anaerolineae bacterium | reverse complement strand
GGGCACCCACTCTTCCCAGCTTTTTGCAGTTACAAATAGTCCATGTGCGAAAACGATTGTTTTTGATTTTATTTGAGGATTCATCTTATTCTCCTTTAGATCACCTACAACGACCTAAAACTCTAAGTGCTGAAATAGTCAGCACATTCTTTATCTTTTTCCTTGTTCTGAATGCTGTGGTTCGTTAGAGCGTTGAAACAAGAAATATTGATTTGGTATTTATCAATGCTAAATTACACTACTCAGTGTAGTTTACTTTTCGCTCAATGTCAACACCGAATCATTATTTCCCAAAAAATCCACCTATTACCTTTCCCACTCAGCAACAATTTGTAGTGAGGTTAGCCAGCATCACACTCTGGAAAATCGGGTTTCAACCCTAATACATATGTAATTTTTTGAAGAGGCGGCGTAATTAATCAGCGAGGTTGACTCGAAGGGCATCTTCGCATAAACTACACTGATTAGTAAATTTTTTGTAAATGGAAAAATCAAGCCAATGGCAACAGATGTAAAAATTAAAAAACGGCGAAAGAGCCCAAAAAGAACGGCCGTAATTGAAGCCGCAACTGAAGAATTCCTCACCTATGGATTTGAAGGGACTAGCATGGATCGCATCGCTGAGGCGGCAAACGTGTCAAAAAGGACCGTCTACGATCACTTCCCTAGCAAGGAAGATTTGTTTCAAGCGATATCTGATGAAATTTTGAAACGCATCGAGGAGATGCCGGCGCACGAATACGATAAAGAGAAATCGCTGGATGAACAGCTATTGGAAATAGGGAATACGTTTGCGACCACAATTACTGATGAAGGATTCATCAAACTCTCTCGTGTGGTCATCTCCCGATTTATTCAAACATCTGATACGGCTCACAAAACTGCGATGGCTCAAGCACGATTAAGGAAAGATATGCTTGCCTTTTTCAAAGCAGGGAAACGAGACTGCAGACTAAACATTTCGAATCCAGCTCAAGCTGCGACTCAATTTGCTGGACTCATCAAGGAAAGTGCATTTTGGCCAGCTGTCACGGCTGGACAGGCGGCCGCCTCAACCCGCGAAAGGAAGGCTGTTGTGAAAATGGCCGTTGAGATGTTTTTGAATTTTTATCGTGAGGCATAGATAAACCTTCAGAATCATTCAACCATATCTTGACATTATCTTCAGATTTGCCATCTATCATGTCCCTAACAAACATCATAATTTTATATTGATTTTAAATGGGCAACGGCCACTAAATTACATTTAATCAGATAAAATTAACCACAAAACTATTCTGTTTGGCAGTGAAACTGTCGAAGCTTACGAGCGCATATTGATCATGACTTCTCAACAAATCCTTGTCGTCGATGATGACAAATCCATCATAAAAATTGTGCAGGCCTACCTTGAACAAGCGGGCTATCACGTCTTGACTGCCTACAATGGCACATCAGCACTGCACATCTTGCATAGCGAAAAGCCCGATCTGTTGATACTTGATCTCATGTTGCCAGATCGTGATGGCTGGGACATTACAAGCAGCATCCGAAATGATAAGCGATTGGCAACACTGCCCATCATTATGCTGACCGCCCGAGTTGATGACAGCGACAAAATCGTAGGACTTGAATTAGGCGCTGATGATTATGTGACTAAGCCCTTTAATCCTCGTGAGATTGTGGCCCGCGTCCGGGCTTTGTTGCGGCGACGACAGTTAGACCAAGCCGAACAATTAGATTACTTAAAGGTGGGTTCGTTGCAGCTAAATTTAGGTCAGCGCACGTTTACCCTTGATGACAAGTATGTTGAAGTCACACCCACTGAATTTAATCTCCTCAAAATATTTATGGAGAATCCTGGACATACATTTGGTCGAGAAGAGCTGTTAGAAAAAGCTTTGGGGTATGGATATGAAGGGTTTGGCCGAACACTAGACACCCACATTCGCAACCTTCGCAAAAAGATTGAGCCAGATCCCAAAAATCCAACCTATATTCAGACCGTTTATAGCATCGGTTATCGGCTGGTTGAGGCGTAAAGTATGAACCGTCTATGGATTCGCTTTAGCATCATCATTTCTGGTTTATCACTTCTTATTATCCCCCTTTGGATTGTGCTCGATCGGCTTGATCCAGTTATCAATGAAGGTGGACTTTCAATCGATACTGACATCCGTCTCTTTGCTTTACCTGGGGAGTTAGTTGAAACCATGATTATGGTCTCCGTCATCGCGGTCATCCTTGGGGTGTTGCTGAGTCGTGGTTTAAGTGCTCCTATTGTGGCCCTTTCACAGGCAGCAAAAGAGATTGGCGCAGGCAACTTGCAGCAGCGTGTGCCTGTGCATCATCACAGTCAAGAGCTTGATGATTTGGCGCATTCATTTAACAGGATGGCTGCTGATTTAGAGCATGCTGAAACGCTGCGGACAAATATGTTAGCCGATATTTCGCATGAATTGCGGACACCGCTCACTGTTTTATCAGGTCAACTCCATGCAGCTCTTGATAATGTCGTTGCACTCGATGAAGAAGAGCTGGCCAATTTATATGGTCAAACTCAGCATCTCATTCGTTTAGTTGAAGATTTGCGACTGTTGGCTCAGGCCGAAGCACAACAGCTGCCATTAGCTATCGGTCCGGTTAATTTAGCTGATTTATGGCGAGAGCTTGCGAGTAATTTCTCGCTCGTTGCTGAGGAAAAAGGGTTAGCGTTTCATGTCAACTCGATGGATAAATTACCCAAACTCTCGGCTGACGTCGGTCGCCTACGACAACTGTTCAGCAATCTGCTCGACAATGCCATTCGGCACACACCATCAGGCGGTGAAATTATCATTTCGAGTGCTATCGAAGAAGAGCAAATTGCTCTGATTATCCAAGACAGCGGTGAAGGAATTGAACCAGAACAACTACCGCATCTCTTTGACCGCTTTTACCGAGCCGATGCATCTCGTGCGCGAGATACAGGCGGGAGCGGCTTGGGGCTCGCCATTGTAAAGGCACTCGTAGAAGCGCATCAGGGAAAGATTACGGCCGTATCTGATGGGCACAACAAAGGGAGCACATTTACGGTAAGATTGCCAATGCAACAAACAAAGCAATAAAGCCAAGCTGCTCTATTCACCATTAAACATTTTAGAAAACTGAATTTTTTAATAAGGCAGGCATCCCTACGGATACACTGGCGGCTGTCCCCTGCCCTGATACACCCTACTGGCTTAACAATAAGGAACAAAAATGAAACAATACCTCTTTTTAACACTCTTAATAATAATATTTCTTTCCGCATGTGGTGGAAACAATAATGGTCAAAATACACCATCGAGCGGGCAAAACCCGCTTCAAATACCAGAACTGATTGATACGAAGAACAGCTCAGACATTACCCTTGAATTACAACATGGCACACATGAATTTTACGCTGGGGTCCAAAGTGAAACGAAAGGGTTCAATGGCGACTATCTTGGCCCAACCATCCGTCTTTATCGAGACAAAGATGCAACGATCACTTTTGTGAACAATATCGGTGAACCAACAACGGTGCATGGGCACGGCCTCCATGTGAATGGAGAGATTGACGGTGGTCCGCAATCACGCATCGAGCCTGGGGAAAGCTGGGAAATCACAATACCAGTGAGGCAAGAAGCTGGAACAAGCTGGTATCACCCCCATTTGATGGGGAAAACGGCGCATCACGTTCATGCTGGGCTTGCGGGTATGTATCTGATTGAGGATGAAAACTCACAAGCACTCGATTTGCCAAAATCGTATGGGGTAAATGACGTCCCTTTAATTGTTCAAGATCGCTCATTTACGGATGGGAAAATGAATGAATATTCTGTGACCGAGGAAGAACTTATGAACGGCCTACGAGAAGACACCATCGTCGTGAACGGAACTGTAGATGCTTATCACAATGTGCCTCAGGGATGGGTTCGTTTGCGGCTCCTCAATGGTTCAAATGCACGTTTCTACCGCTTCTTTTTTGCCAATAATGCCCCATTTTTCAAGATTGCGACTGAGGGTGGATTTTTGAATCAACCGGTCGAGATGGAATTTATTGATATGGCACCAGGTGAACGCAATGAAATCATGATCGATCTATCTGACGGTTCAAATGCAATGTTGATCGCCGGTTTGATCCCCGCCGACCCTGAAGATTCCTTTTTTGGTTCTGTCTTTGAGAATATGCCTCAGTCAAATGTAGTTGAGTTACGGGTAGACGCAACAATTGAAACATCAGGAACATTGCCTAGCACCCTGAATAATATCGCCTATTTTGACCGTGCTGAGGCCACTCAAGTTAGAAACTTTTCACTTGAGATGGATGGTATGGATGACGGGGAAGGAGACGATGGTGGCAATATGATGGGTATGGAAAACATGAATATGTTTACGATAAACGGCCGTTCTATGAATATGGGCTACATCAATGAGCGCGTCACAAAAGGGGAAGTTGAAATCTGGCGTATCACGGCTGAACAAATGCCCCACCCTTTCCATATGCATGGGGTTTCTTTTCAAATCTTATCGCAGAATGGGGAACCACCAGCTGAAGCAGATAGAGGTTGGAAGGATACCGTCGTCGTCGCAGATGGTGTGACTGAAGTGATTATGCGCTTTGATTATATTGCAACCGAAGAATACCCATACATGTATCACTGTCATATTTTAGAACATGAGGATGTCGGCATGATGGGGCAATTTACAGTTGAGTAACCGACTAAAAAATCCTTACAAAAAATCATGAGGTAACATAATCAAAATCTTCTTGGATTAAAGCCACTATTTTTACAATAATAGTGGCTTTTACTTCATGAACGGCCGTTTTTTTCATTCTCGTTTTTGTTAGCCTTTTTCGTTTTCGTCTTTGGATCAGCTGAGTAGATTTGTTCAGCGGACGTAATGCAGCGTGTTGAATTGGCTTCGGAAAGTGGAAACGTCGTGCGCAATTTCGGCTAACGGCCGTTTTTCCTCCATCGCCTCAGCCATCAATTGAGCCAGCTGTGGCATATGCGCCGGTTCCATCCCCCAACGCACAATTTCGGGTGTACCTAATCGAAGCCCGTTCAAATCATCTGCCAATGGTTCGATGGGTAGGCCAATGCCACAAG
>JANQSK010001255.1 GCA_028284105.1 Anaerolineae bacterium | reverse complement strand
CGCTGGCCATATAAATATTTGGTTTTTCTTTGATTGGTCGTTATAAAGCTTGACTCACTGCTGCCTGAGATGGGGCATGCCCAAAAAATCGCTTATATTCACGACTAAACTGGGCCAAATTGTTATACCCCACGGAAAGGCTCGTTTCCGTCACGCGGCTGCCCGCATGTATCAACTTCTGAGCTTCCAACAGCTTCACCGATTTGGCATATTGCAATGGAGAGAGCTGCATCACCTCTTTAAAATTTGTGTAAAACGCCGTACGGCTCATGTGAACGACTGATGCTAGCTTCTCAACCGAAACCGCCTCATCCATATTGTCATGAATATAGTCAATCGCCTTGGCAATGCGCTTGATTTTTCCTTTTTGTTGAAGCAGTGCTCGCAATTCACCCCCTCGCTCACCACTCAACAATCGATAATATATCTCGTCAATGATGGCATCCCCCAAAATCGCCGCATCCCGTGGTTGAGCTAACGTTTCAAACAGGCGTAAAAAAGGGTCGATGAGTTGATCGGTCAGTTCAAGTGAAAATTTAGCACCCGGATCGATAGAGGCTGGCTGAGGTGCAGTTTCATCAAAATGATCAATGCGTAACAGCAACTCTGCCATTCGGCTCAGTTCCAGTTCAATTCCAACAGCCAGAAATGGATTTTCATCCGAAGCATTTAAAATTTCTGTATCAACGGGAATAGGATATAGACCAACTAACACCTTGGCACCTTCATAAACATGCTGCTGGTCAGAAATATGGCAAACTTTCTTACCCTGCAGCATGATCACAATCGCTGGTGTCTCAATTTCAGGCGTTCTCTCTATTGGTGAATTAGACCGAAAGGTTCCTAAAGGCTCAATCGCTGTTCTGTTAATTCCCTCAACGGGCGTGTGTTCTATGACTTTGTGAATCAGCTTATCAAATTTTTCTTGTTGATAAGTCATAAATATTCTCCAATGACTGCTTATCTGAGTTTCGATGAATTATACAAATAAACAATCATATTTCTACCCTTTTGAACTCATTTCAGAACAAATATGCAAACTTTCTGAACAAAAGTGTTTTCGGCACGAGAGGCAGAATCCTATACTCAAAATTATTAAACAAACGATTCATTCCTGAAACAGAAAACTTTGATTAAACAAGAATTTTGTGAGCGGTAATAAAAAATTTTAAAAACTTAGCAGATTCGTTTCCGTTCCTTTGGTGAGCGGAAACGGAAGGCTTTTACCAAAATCTAATTCGAACAATCCCTTTCCGTTTACCTAATAAAGGAGATAAACACAATGATTAATGAACAACAAACACAAATGTTAACTGGGCTAGCCCAGGGCTTAGCAATGGGCGTACGAACCCCAATCATCAGGACCCCAGAAGAGTATGGGCTGGAATATGAAGAAATTAGTTTTGAAACAAAAGATGGCGTCACCATCAATGGGTGGTTTATTCCGGCAGATTCTGACAAAGTAATTATCAGCAATCACTTTTCACCGGCTAATCGCTACGGTTTTGCCGGTCATTTAGAGGGATTAGATTTTGCCGGGGGCTTCGAAGTGAACTTTTTACCTCGATATAAAGCACTTCATGACGCTGGCTACAACGTCCTAGCTTATGACCTCCGTTCACACGGTGAAAGTGGTCAAGGCGAAAACGGTGTTTCTGGTGTGGGTTACTTTGAGTGGCAAGAGGTTTTGGCCTCGCTCGACTATGTTAAAAACCGTCCCGACACTGCTGACAGTGATGTTTCACTTTTCAGCATGTGCATGGGAGCCAACGCTACTCTTAACGCAATCGATAAAGCACCCGAAGCGTTTGAAGATATTAAATCTATGATTATTGTTGCACCGCTCAAAGGACGCACCAATATCGAACGCAACCTTGAACAGATGCAAATTCCAGAGGATGAAGGCATTGAAGCATTTGAAAAACTCTACAATGGCTTTTCAGGGCTCCATATTTCAGACCATAACATCATTCCCAAAGCAGCCAACGTCAATATCCCCACCTACTACTACCAAGTACGGGATGATGTGAACTCTCGTTGGCAAGATGTTCAGGAAATGTACGACCTTACGCCTGCTGAGGACAAGAAAATCGAATACATGGAAGGTACTCCCTTGCGCTTCAAAGGATACAACTACTTCTCAGATCATCCAGAACCAATGGTTGCGTGGTTTGATTCTCACATGAAATAACAAGCTCGTCTCGGTCAATGATTGATTGGCCGAGACGTTTCTCGTTTTGGCAGATAATAAGGAGATTCGCAGAAATGATTATTAACTATTTATCCAATTCAATTGTTAAGGGGGGGCAAGCCCCTGTTTATGACACACCTAAAGATTATGGATTAGTATATGAAGATGTAACCTTCAAAGCGAGTGATGGCGTGACGCTATCTGGTTGGCTCATCAAAGGCGGCACGGACAAAATCATCGTTCAGTCCCATTTTGGGGTGCAATCTAGTCGTTCTGGTTACACACCAGATGGGAAAGGGTTTCCACGCATGTGGACAGAAACGATACCTTTCCTCAAAAATGCAAAGCACCTCGTTGATAAAGGGTACTCAGTTCTCTTTTATGATTTTCGCAATCACGGCTCAAGCGGTATGGGAACAACTGAATGGGTCACTTGGGGTCCTGAAGAGGCCAAAGATGTGTTAGCGGCCGTTAACTATGTGTCTAACCATCCAGACTATAAAGATGCGGACATTGGGTTGCTTAGCTTCTGCATGGGGGCGGCT
>JANQSK010001248.1 GCA_028284105.1 Anaerolineae bacterium | reverse complement strand
CGCTTCATGTTGTCTCCACTGCCATCATGCAAAGCGAAAACAAACATCACTTCTGGACCAACTGGGTGAAGTTGGTAGGTGAATGAGGTCACGACTCCAAAGTTTCCACCGCCCCCACGCAAGCCCCACAGAAGCTCTTGGTTTTGGGTTTCACTGGCGTGAACAATACGGCCGTTTGCGGTCACCATCTCAACAGCAATAAGATTGTCACAGCTCAAGCCATACATATTGCGAAGCCACCCATAGCCACCCCCAAGCGTCAATCCAGCAATGCCTGTATCTGAATAAACACCGCCTGGGGTTGCTAAACCATAAGGCTGGGTCGCCACGTCGAGCTCGCCCCACGTCACACCACCGCCAGCAACGGCCGTTTTTGCATCTGCATTCACTTCAATCGCTTTTAAACCGGAAAGGTCAATAACCAGACCATCATCAATGGTGGCATGACCAGCTACATTGTGCCCACCTCCACGAACAGCGATCGGCAATTGTTGATCCCGTGCAAAATTAACGGCCGTAACCACATCTTGTGTTGTCGTGCAATGCGCAATTAAAAGGGGGTGGCGGTCAATCATGCCGTTCCAGACCGCGCGAGCTTCGTCATAATCGGCACTGCTAGGATAAATAAGACGGCCGTTTAAGGCACCTTCAAAAGCGGTAACAGCTGTTGCGCTTAATCGTTTTTTACTGTGTTCAAAAAACATCGTCATCTGATTGTTCTCCTTGAATCGTTGTAAGCATTTTGTTTAATGCAAATTTTTAATAGAAGTGATGACAAGATATAAAACGGCCGTTCCCCACCCATTCCTCCAGCATTCCTTTTTCAAATTCAGGTGCGATTTAAAATTTGTCTTGGTTACCTGAAACAAAAAAAGGGATTTCTGTTTAAACAGAAATCCCTTGTAGCTCATGAGTGTCAAGACCGAGATGGAGCGATTCAATTGTTTTTTGCTTTAAATGCTATTGATAGCGAGCAGCATATTCATAATCCAATGTGAAGTTCAATTTTGAACCGCCTTCTCTTTGATACCGAGCCGCATATTCGTGGTCGAGCGTAAAGTTCATTGCTATTGAGCTGCTTTGAAAAACGCTAACATTTTGATAACGATCCGCATATTCTTGATCTAGCGTGAAGTTTACGGTTACCTCATCAGCTAATTGGTGACGAGCAGCATACTCATTATCAAGCGTAAAGTTCGCTTCCCTAGCCGAGCTTACAGGAATTTCCTCAATAGCTGATGAGTTAGAAAACACACCAAACAATAACGATACGGCTAATACACCAATAAAAATTAAATCTACAATGAGTGAATATTCTTTTTTATAGTTCGTTGGATGATAAATTGATTGATACATGATTTTATTTCCTCAATTTTTGGTAAATGATTGAAATCATTTGCCAATAAATATGTAATTAAAGTGTTGATGGGCATACCTTATCAATCCAACGTCTCTGCTAAGTCCCCAAAACCGTCCCATTCCAATTGATAGATGATTTAAACATTTTCGGAATCAACCCTTCATTGATGTTATATGCTTGATCAGAACCGATACGGCAAGGTTTTGGGCGAGTGCTAACTGAGCTGATAAATGGCGGAATATATTTACTCGATGAGCCAGCACCTGAGCGTAAAGTCTGAAAGCGTGATGGGAGAAGAAGCGCTCGTAGCACAATCTTGTGCCATCGTAGGAATTGATTCGCTCATTTGATTGATGGGCTCAACAATTTGCCAGCCCGCGACAAAAACAGTCAATAAAATAAGCCATCTAAAGCGTCTGACTTGATTTGAGAATTTTTCTATCATTTGATTCTCCAAACGTTCGGGGTTAAAAACGGCCGTTTACTCCACCCTCTAAACAAAAGAGCATTGACCGGCTAGGCAATGCTCTTCATCATTTTGGGTTTATTTGCATTATTCCTCTACTCATTGGCCATCATGGTTTTACGAAAAGATATCTACTCGTCGTGTTCCATTTTGAAAAGCCATTGAGTACTTCCAGGCCTTTTTCACGGTCATTCTTATCACCCTTATTTACCAAGCGGTGTTGAATTGAAAAGCTTGATTTTGATTACCTGTGTCACTTGCTTGATTGGTTTTGATGCGTCCCATCATGTGCGCATTGATTAAACGGCCGTTTCGAAATGCATAATCAACCATTGTTCCTTCAATCTCGAATCCCATTTCTTCATAGAGGTGAATGGCACGGTGATTATCTGCCCACACAATGAGGCTCAAACGTGAGATTTGCATCCATTGTTCAGCAAGCTCGATAACGGTGTTCATCAACTGACGACCAATGCCGTGATTTTGCCAATCTTCATGCACCATCACAAAGTTGATTTCGGCACAATGATTGTGTCGAGGGTATTTCAGAAAGGTAAGCAGTTCCAAAAAGCCCACCACAATCTCATCTTCCGTCACAGCCACCAATCGAACGGCATCCTCCGTTTGTTCTAATCGGTTTTGAGCATACTCAATTGGGGCATACGGCAGCCGCATCGTGCCTTCAATGACGGACTGTTGACCCATCATTTCGTGAACGGCCGTCACATCTTCTTTTTGTAAATGTCGAATTGAAATAATCATCATATTCTCCAACGAGTTTGAAAAGTTGCAGAGTGGTAAGGTCGATAGGTTGACCTTACCACTCCGGTAAATTGCAACCTGATTCCTATCTATTCGGCATAATCTTCACGCGAAGATTGACACCGTCACTGGCATTCAAGCCAAGCAAAATTTGTTCACTTTCACCACGCGCATCGTTGTATTTGCCCGTGCCACCTGTAATGGCGCGAGAAATAGCTTCACCCATATCAGCTAGCTCATATCCAGTGGTAACAATCGTTTCAGCACCGGCTTCTTCACTAAATTGGAAGAATTGCGTAGAAAACACCCACACGCCCTCAGTTGCGTGACCCGCATCATTAATCATGTACCCTTCGCAAATCCATTCACCGATGACAAGCTCAGGAAACTCAGGGGAGCCATCTGGATTGACTCCATTGCTGTCGGTTAACGTACCAGCCGGATAGAGATATCCTCGCGTGATGAAGTTGCTACCATCTGCTGGATAACCGTCTTCAAACGCAATATCCTGGTTGAAAATGAAGCGGTTCATATCTTCAGCCACATCAAATTCTATGACGCGACCTCGCGAACCACGGTCTTCTTGATTAAATGGCGCAAATGCAACGGCCATCCCAAGAAGTGCTAACCAACCCATTAAGCCTAAAATTGAAAAGATTCTTTTTTGATTCATGTCTATCTTCCTTATTGATTTGTTTGAGCGTCTTGAAAATTTTTGATTGACGCTCGTTTGATTTGAACGATTGGAAGCATAGAAAACGGCCGTTCCTCCCCCATTCCCTCAGC
>JANQSK010001240.1 GCA_028284105.1 Anaerolineae bacterium | reverse complement strand
GAACGCTGAGTTACTGATACACCAAATTTTGATGCCAAGGTAACCAGCAGTTGAACGCCACCTTGCGTGACGTTGTTAAACACGATCAAACTGAGATCGCTCTTTTTTTGTTCTAGCTGAGATAGCGCTGCTTCACGACACCATTGGCTTAAATTGACTGGATCCAGCGCTTGAAGATGAAGCTCTTTAGCTAAGCCTTCCCAATCTTTAACGGCCGTAAACTCAACAATGTTCGTATTATTCGTGACATTTTGTATGGCTTGAGCAATCACTTGATTTGTATAACATTCCCCTACAGCCAAACGAAAGTTGCTTTTTTCTAATTGCTGCACAACAACATTTTCAAGTAAATCTTTTTCAGACCCAAAAATATGGTCTCCTAGACGCTCAACGATAATTTGCCGAATTCGATCTAGCTCTCTTTCCATTAACACAGCAGAAATATGCTCCACCCAAATGCGAATATCTGTTTGACCCGCAAAAGAGTGGAACGTCAGGCGGTGATTTTGGCCTACAGCGATATCAGCCAGCTCTTGCTTCAGGGAACTCTCCATCATGCCAACGGTCCGGATAAAGCTCCACGTTGACTCTTTGGCAATCATTTTTATTTGGTCTTGCAAGTAGGGGAGAACATCTGCTTCAAGCAGATAAGCTAGCTGACGTCGATTACCGGGAAGGGAAATAATAACGCCCTCGGGCAAATCGATCAGAAGACCGCGTCCGTACTGTTTGTCTTCACCTATAACTTTGCAGTTATCTTGCGATTTATCTAATTGAACAGGAGCATCACCAGTAATTTTTGCAATCGCTTGTCGTGTAAGGTCATTTTCCCCAGAACCTAACCCCCCTGTTGTTAAAACAGCATCTGCTCGACGCAGGGCTACTTGGATGACATCTGCGATCATATCCAGATCATCACCGACAGTCACTTTAGATGTCAAAGAAATATCGACTTCACGCAAACAACGAGAAATATACGCGGAGTTTGTATCAATAATATCACTGACTAAAAGTTCAGTTCCAATGCTTACAATCTCAATCTTCATTAACAGTCAACATCGTAAATTCGATTCCCAATTGCCATTTATGTCAACTACAGCTTGGCAATTTAGGCAAATCTTCAAGCTTATCAATTGCCTCATTAGCAAATAACCGTGACTAATCCCACGAGGAGGTCTATATCAATGAATTTGGCTTTACAAAGCGCTATCATTGCTTTTTTCGAGGGTTGGGGTAGAAGGATATCTACTTTCGTACGAACAGAGAGCCTTCTACATAATCTAAACAAATGAAATTTCACAGATGTTAATTCCAGATCAAATCTTTCATTTGCTCAAGCACAGTTTGTTAAATTTTGACGAATTGCTAAATGATATTCAACGAAACCATTTTCGGCGAGTACTTCTTTTGCTCGAAAATGTACTCAATCTCTCGGCCGGAAACTTGAATCCCTGTTAATAATAAAACAAATCCTCAAAAGAGGTGAATAGGATTAATGAATCTAAATAATTAATTAGACGAAAAGCTCAGGAACATTCAATCTCTCCACAGGAAGAGAGTTCCCCCTCCAACTCAATTTATACAACTAATTCTCACTTGGCTTTGACTGAGATAGCAAGAGTTGATATTGGCGAATGGTTAAGTCTGTGTTGCGAATCTTAAACGCTAAATCAGCAGCAACATTTTTCATAAACTTATAGCCCAATTCTGGATAAGTGTCGCACAATTTAATGAGTTTATCTCTTGGGATTCCAATGAGCTGTGTCCCTTCTTGATTAACTCGTATCGTCGCAGAACGAATACCTTGATCAACCAACGAGACTTCACCAAAAACTTGTCCTTGTCGCAATTCAGTTAAAACAACAGGTTCCATGTTCTCGTCGGCATTTGCACCAACAAATGAAGGGTTCATCATCACTTCAACACTGCCACGCGCAATAATATACATTCCATCCGAGCTTTCTTGTTCTTTCATCAACACATCCCCAGGCTTATATTCAGCTGAAGAACAGATGGCGGCAACCAAATCCAACTGTGATTTTGACAAATTATCAAATAATTCTGTCACTGAAAGAATTGCGGCAATGCTTTGCATAAATCACCTAAAACCTAAATAAAAAATGTTAGAATCAACTCGTTAAGAACAAAGTCGATTCTAACATAAAAGAAATTATTGGTAAATCTTTGTGAGCTTATGCAGCCTCTAATGCAGCCCGTTTCCCATCAATCTCATTAAGCAAATCTTCGAACGCTACAATGAACTTATCAACCCCTTCAACTTGCAATTTTTCTGTGATCTCATCAAGGTCAACTTGCAACTCAGCGAGGTTATCAAGCACCATCTGAGCATCTTCTACATCTGCTTCAAGTGTATTGCCGACGGTGCCATTTGCTCGAAACGCATCAACCGTTTTGGGTGGAATAGTATTGACCGTTTCAGGCCCAATCAATGAATCAATATAAAGAGTTTCAGGGAAGTCAGGATTTTTGGTGCTGGTTGATGCCCACAACAAGCGCTGTCTTACTGCACCAGCTGATTGAAGCTTCTCGAATGCTTCGCTGTGGAAAATCTCTTTGAATCGCTGATAGACAACTTTTGAGTTTGAAATTGCTACCTTACCAGTCAGTGCCGCAGCGGCAGGGTCATTGAGGTCTGTTAATTTTTTATCAACGGCGGCATCGACGCGACTTACAAAGAATGACGCCACAGAGGCTACTTTTTGTGGGTCACCCCCATTTTCTAGCAATTTGTTTAGCCCATTGATATAGGCGTTGGCTACAGCTTCATAATGAGCCATGCTAAACATCAATGTGATGTTGACATTGATACCTTCACTAATCAGTTGTTCAATCGCTGGAATCCCTTCAGGTGTAGCAGGGACTTTGATCATGATGTTTTCACGATCAACCGCTTTATGCAGTCGGCGTGCTTCGGCCACTGTGCCATCTGTATCGCGGGCTAGGTTTGGTGATACCTCAAGGCTGACAAATCCATCACCACCGTTTGATTCTTTGTATAAATCAACAAATAAATCACAGGCTGCTTGAATATCTGCAAGGGCAAGCGTTTCATAGATGGTCATTGAATCAGTCACCCCTTGCTCAATAAGTGATTTGATCTGGGTGTCATAATCATCACTTCCGCCAATTGCTTTTTGAAAGATCGCTGGATTAGAGGTCATACCTCTCAAACCATCGTCATCAATAAGCCCTTTGAGGGTACCATCGTTCAAAAATTTGCGGCGAATATTATCGTACCAGAAGCTCTGACCGTACGCATGAAGCTCGACTAAAGGATTCATTTTTTCTCCTTGATATTTCAAAATTTTAATGAATGAGTTCTTATAAGTGGGATGGGTTTTATAAAGCTAATCTTACACGATATCCTCTTTTTAGGGAATAAGCATAACGCTTATTTTATTCGAGGAAATAACCAAGTGCATTGGCAAGCTGAGAAAGGCCCATGAGAAAAACGAGGGGGATGTTTTTCCAAGAATACGGCCGTTTTTCTCGAAAAGGAGCTAGCAATAGGTTAACATAAAACCCAAGCGGCTCAAGCTTTGCAGGAGCCCGATTTTGATCCTGACGCAATCGACGAAACTGCTTAGCGCCTCGCCCATAGTTGAGATGTTGGCTCCAATATGTTGATAGAGATAATCCATGAAAGTGATCAATCTGGGCATCAGGTTCATAGACGAGCATCAAGCCAGCATCAAGCCATCGCGCACAAAACTCACGATCTTCTCCAGCCGCAAGCGGCATTGTTGAATCAAAACCCCCTACTTGATTAAACAATTGGCGAGAGAGGGCAAAGTTGTTGGAGGTAAAAAAACGGCCGTTTCGTTCTGCAAAATAACGATACAGGTAGCGAATAAGCAGTTGGCTGGCTTCTGCGTACAAATTTTCAGGCAATCCGTTGAGCGTTTGTCCACCAATGAGTGTACTCGGCTTTCCATTGAGCGCCTGCCACAGCTTGGGAAGCCAATCCAAATGGGGCACACAATCATCATCAA
>JANQSK010001237.1 GCA_028284105.1 Anaerolineae bacterium | reverse complement strand
TTTCTGTCATTTCTGGTGGTGAACGACGCCGTGTCGCCCTTACCCGCCTTTTGCTTCGTCAGCCAGATATCTTGCTCCTCGATGAGCCTACAAATCATTTGGATGCAGAATCTGTAGCATGGTTGGAACGCCATCTTCAAGAATATCCCGGCACTGTCATTGCGGTGACCCATGATCGCTACTTCTTGGACAATGTGGCTGGCTGGATTTTGGAACTTGACCGCGGCCACGGTATTCCATGGAAAGGGAACTACTCGTCATGGCTTGACCAAAAACAAGCGCGACTCGCAAGGGAAGAAAAGGCTGAATCGGCTCGCCAAAAAACCTTACAGCGCGAACTTGAGTGGATCAACATGTCGGCCAAAGGGAAACGTGTTAAATCCAAAGCACGCATCAATCGCTACAATGAACTTTTAGCACAAGAATCGGAAAGCGTTGCTCGGGATTTGGAAATTTATATTCCTCCCGGACCCCGTCTTGGTGACATTGTCGTTCGCGCTAACGAAGTCAGCAAAGCGTATGATGACAAGCTGCTGTATGAAAATCTAACCTTTGACTTGCCTCCTGGGGCGATTGTTGGAGTTGTTGGCCCTAACGGTGCCGGTAAGACAACGCTCTTCCGTATGATTGTTGGGGAAGAAGCGCCAGATAATGGCACCTTCAAAGTAGGTGAATCAGTCGTCACTGCATATGTCAATCAAGGGCGCGATGATTTGGACGGGGAAAAAACAGTTTGGCAAGAAATCTCTAACGGTGAGGAGCAATTGTCACTTGGTGATCGCCGCGTGAACTCACGCGCTTACGTCTCTCGCTTCAACTTTTCAGGGAGTGACCAGCAGAAAAAAGTGGGTGACCTATCAGGTGGTGAACGAAACCGCGTCCATTTAGCCAAGCTTCTCAAAACAGGCTCGAACCTCTTGCTCCTCGATGAGCCGACCAATGATCTGGATGTCAACACACTCCGTGCGCTTGAAGAAGGGTTGGAGCATTATGCTGGCTCGGCCGTGATTATTTCGCATGATCGCTGGTTCCTCGACCGTATTGCGACCCACATTTTGGCGTTTGAAGGGGACAGTGAAGCATACTGGTTCATTGGCACTTACTCTGAATATGCGGAAGACAAGAAGAAACGACTCGGTGACAAAGCGGAACGGCCGTCTCGCATTAGTTATCGTCGTTTGACCCGTGATTAAAAAGGATAAAGGATGAGGGTAGAAGGCAACATTTCAACCTTCATCCTTCATCCTTCTGTCTTCATTGAATGCAAGTTTTTCAAAAATATCGTCATGATCTCATCGCCCTCCTTGCCATCATAACGGCCGTTTTTATCTTCTTTTGGCCAATCATCAGTGGGCAAGTTTGGATTCCACGCGGGGGTGGGGATCTCGTTTCATTTATATATCCCATGTATCGTTTTGCAGCGCACAGTTTGCAATCAGGGGAAATCCCACTGTGGAACCCTACTTTGTATGCTGGCGCCCCATTTGTATCTGACAATCAGTCAGGTCTTTTTTACCCAATCAACCTGATCCTTTTCTTGTTTAACCCCCAATTTTCATACAATGCCATTCAATGGCTCGTCATCCTGCACTTTATGATTGCCGGAGTCGGGATGTATGTTTGTCTTCGGCTATGGCGTGTTGAAGATGCAATACTTCCCCTTCCTGCTCTGTTAGGAGCTATCGCGTTTACTTTCTCAGACCTGTTTATTACCCATATTGGCAACCTCAATTTAAATGCAGTGATTTCTTGGCTGCCTTTGGCGGTACTTTGTTTGCATCGAGGGATGGATAGTTTCAGGATAATTTCCGACGAAGGGGAGAGAAGAGAGAAAAGAGAAAAGAGAAGCATTTTAGGATTTGTTCCGCTGGCTGCAGTACGATGGATGATTGCTGGGGGCTTGATTGTGGGCGTCAGTACGCTGGCTGGGCATGGACAGATGACGTTTATGCTGGGGCTTTTTTTGGCTCTCTATGGCGTGGTTAAAGCGATTGTGGATTGGAACGGCCGTTATCTTTTCATCTTAGCAGGAATGGGTTTAATCGGCATAGGAAGCGCAGCAATCAACCTCATTCCAGCGGCGCTACAGATTCAGCACACGCCACGGGCAGGGTTTGATTTTGCCCAATCGACTAACCATTCGTTACCCATTCGCGGCTTGGTGAACACGCTTGCCCCTGATTTTTATGGACGCGGTATTTTGCGCTTTTGGGGAGGCTGGCCTCGGGCAGAAGCAGGCTATATGGGTGTGTTGCCATGGATATTTGGTGTGGCTCTTTTTTCAACACCCAAATGGCGTGAAGGCATCCTGTGGGCTGGGGGTGTGATTTTCTTTTTGCTTTTGGCGTTGGGTGGCAACTCACCTATCTACGAACTACTCTTTTCGCGATTGCCCATCGTTCCGTTCCAAGTACCTGCTCGCTTTGTGGTGCTGATGGCGTTTTGCCTAGCCATGTTGGCAGCACTTGGATTAGATGGATTGATAAAAAGTAACCAAGAAATTCTGTCTCAAAAAAGATGGCATTTGGGCGCAACGGCCGTAATCCTTCTCATCATCATTGCCATCATGGGGCGTGGGGTTGGCCGCCTAAGTCAACTATCTCCTGACAAAATGGACCAAATGCAAACGGCCGTTTTGGTTTTTATTGCGTTCGCCTTGTTATCTTGGGGACTATGGAGCCTGTTTGCTTTAACTAAGCTGAACCGAATGATATTGGCGGGAACGGCCGTGTTTTTACTGGCTGTCGATATCATTTCACTGGGACGCAACGTCGAAATTGAACCTAATAATCCTACTTTAGGCTATCCGCTCGACTCCCCCGCACTTGAGTTTATTCAATCTGATGATACCTTTTATCGGATCGATGTGGCCACGGGGGAATGGCAACCTTCCACGACTCAATTGACCAATCAGTATGCTATTGGGGGCGTGTTTAATCCCCTGTCTTTGTCAAACTACACCGCTTATATTGGCTCGATGGGGTTTCGTGGGTCTTCAGCTTACAATTTGCTCGGCGTGAAATATATCGTCGGGAACAAAGATAATCCACCTGGGGACACCAATTTTCTAATTTCTGTATTCGAAGAAGATCCCCGCGTCACCGTGTACCTTAATACGCTTGCCTTACCCCGCATCATGGTCATCCAAAACACACAAATGGTGGCTACCCGAGACGAGGCGTTTATAGCAATCCATGAAGATAGCTTTGACCCATCCCAAACGATTGTGCTTGAAGATGGACGGCCGTTAAGCCAAGAACCTGGCGCAATCAATGAGCTTCTTTTGTTGCAATATGATTTGAACGAAGTCAGAGTCAAAGTAAATAATGAGAAGCCAGCCTACCTACTGTTGACTGACATGTTCCATCCCGACTGGCAAGCCACCATTAATGAAGAGCCAACAGAGATTTTACAGGCGAACTATGCGCTCCGAGCCGTATTTCTAGAGGCTGGGGAGCACGTCGTTCATTTTCGATTTATTCCTGCTGGATGGCGTGCGAGCGTAGCAATAACGGCCGTTGTTTGGCTAAGTGCAATAGCTACCCTATTCGCCCTTCAAAGGTCCACAAAACCATTGCCTCAAATCAAGTCTAGGAGTCAGAAGTCAATATGAGCCAACAGCAACCAGAAATCATCACGTCAACAGAGCATGCCCCACAAATATGGGAAGTGATGCAAGCGTCCTACAAAATCGAGGCCTCTTTACTTGAGCTTGAAAATTTCTATCCATTGACTCGAACCGTTACGGCAATTTCTCAATCCTCCAATCTCTTTTACGGCTACTTTGAATCCAATGAATTAGCGGGGGTTTGTGAAGTAGAATTCATTGGCGAAACGGCCGTTTTGATTGCCTCCCTCGTGGTACATCCCAGCCATTTCCGTAAAGGCATCGCCTCAAAATTAATCGCCTACGTGACAGAAAAGTTTGCCGATTCGGATATTTGGGTATCAACGGCCGTTAAAAACACACCCGCCGTCAACCTCTATCTGAAATCAGGGTTTACCGAATCACACACCGAAGCCCTTCCCGATGGCCTTCAGTTGATCAAATTAAGATGGAGCGCTGCTTGATGAAAAAGCATCTTTTCTTTTTATTGTTTTTTTGGGCGTTATTGACACTTTTAAGCTGCCAACAACAAACGGCACAACCTACGCAAGACATCCCTCCAGCCCCAACCTCATCATCCGAAATCAACAATCAAACCGAAGCTACTCCTCAACCATTATCTGAGGATGAATACGTCATCCATTTCAATGTGGGGCAAACAAATATTCAAAAAGGTGGCAATCGGGTTGTGTATGGCGAAGGGAATATCCCCAATCTTACTCCGATCGATATTCCCCTCAGTGGACCACCCGCTTGGATAACGGCCGTTTCAAACGATAGCGGTGTCTTTTGGGTTGCTGTTCTTGAAGATGGGCAAGCGTTCGCCTATTTTATCGCTGATGGCCAAGTTGAAGAGATCGCTTTGACACCCGATAAGCTTCCTGAAGGGATGCCACCGTATGTCCAATTACTATCAGACACAGAACCACAGCTGGTTATCCCACCCGCCCCAAATAGTTCACTAACGCACCCTGTGCTATTCCAATGGGTCCAAAAAATGGCTTACATCGATTTTGATGGCAATTTCGTTGTGGGGTCATCCTTAGAAAATAGCACCACCCTACCTGTAAACGCCCAGCCTGATGCACGCATTTTGGTGGGAGATGAGCAACTTTTACTCTTCACTGACCCAACAAACGAATATGCACACGCCATCATGGGAGACGATTTAGAAGCCAAATCAATGACACTGGTTGCCACAACTGGTGACCCGCAAGTGATACGCACAATTCCGGCACAGGAAGGCTTTGTATTTGAAGGCATTGCCCCGATTTGGTCAGACTTGAATGGAGATGGGGTACGTGAGATTATTGCAACCCAAGCCAATCGTCATGTGGGCGCGCAGTTGGTTGTTTTTGATGAAATGGGGAATTTAGTAGCTGAGGGACCAGCTATTGGAAACGGAAATCGGTGGCGTCACCAGCTTGCAGTCGCTCCATTTGGACCCAATCAGGAAATTGAACTCGTGGATATTCGGACG
>JANQSK010000254.1 GCA_028284105.1 Anaerolineae bacterium | reverse complement strand
GTTAGACAGGTGCCGTTGACGGCAATGCTATCACCCAGATGGACACCGCTGAGAACCACTTTCCCCGTTATTGTCATGTTGTACCCAACACCAGTGGGCCAAATACGAGTGACCGTTCCGATTTCTTCTACGATTCCTGTGAACATAATGCTCCTTTACCCAATCACCCCTTTGATGAGGAAGTCATCCCCAACAGGTGCTATCGAGGTTGATTGCAATCGGCTCGCTTGTGCTAAGGACGCAAACCCAAGACCGCCAACAGGTTCAGGGGCATCCTGCCCACCAATAATCATCGGAGCCACAAAAGCCCAGACCTCTTGTACGCGATCTTCCTCAAAGAAAGTACCTAAAACCTCGCTCCCTCCTTCAACCAATAAACTTTGAATGCTGTTTTCTCCGAGTCGATCTAAGAGCGATTCAATTTGAACTTGACCTTGTTCTGTGGTGGGTAGTTCCCAGACTTCAACATCTTTTTCTTCCAAAGCTGTACGGTGGGTTGATGGCATTTGTGACGTGGTTGCAACGATTGTTTTACTAGGGAGCGTAGGATCAAAAAGTGTTGAATTTATTGGCACTCGACCCGTACTATCAAGAACAATGCGAATGGGATGGCTCACCTTTTCTTGGGCAAGCCGTGTTGTGAGGCGTGGGTTGTCCGCAACGGCCGTTCCTGCCCCTACCAGAATGGCATCAACAACATGGCGAAGCTGATGACCTTGTTTACGTGCTGCGCCTCCGGTAATCCACTGACTCTGACCGGTGTAGGTTGCAATTTTTCCGTCTAAGCTTGACGCGAATTTAGCAATGACATACGGCCGTTTGGTTGCCATATGATGAAAAAAGAAGCGGTTGAGATGGCGTGCTTCAGATTCAAATGGTCCACGTTCTACTTGGAGTCCGGCGTCAAGCAGTCGGCGATGGCCTGAACCATCTACAAGAGGATTGGAATCCCCAACCGCATAAACGACCTTCGAGATGCCAGCATCAATAATGGCTTGGGTACAGGGTGGTGTGCGACCCTGATGATTACAAGGCTCAAGGGTGACATAGATGGTGGCTCCTTTGGCCTGATCACCTGCATCTCGAATAGCCTCGACCTCCGCATGTGGTTCACCGGCGCGATGATGATACCCTTCACCCACAATACGGCCGTTTTTGACAATGACAGAGCCAACCGCAGGATTGGGGCTGGTAAATCCTTCACCCATCTTTGCCAATTCGAGGGCGCGTTTCATAAATTTTTGATGTTCTGCCATGAAGTTTGCTCCAATTTGTTTTATCGGAGCATGGGTAGGCGAGGAAAAGCGTGCAATCAGAGATTGCATGCTTAAAGACTTATTTGCAAAAAAATACCCCTACCGTTTTAGGCAGGGGCATAGGATGAACAAATAAGTTGCAAAGAGAAAGTGAAGTGCCAAAATAGGCAAATTAACCTTTGCTATCGTATCTTCTCCCATCCGGACTATACCGTCGGCTTCGGCTTTTCACCGAATCAGTTCTGATATTCAAACTATTAAGCGAAGAATTTCAGAAGTCACGGGCTCAGCCTCTATTTTGAGGCTTTACCGTCGGTCAGGAATTGGTCTCCTAAATAAAGACCTCACCATGCCCCGAAGATTTAATGTTTAATTTTCTACGATTGTGAAAATCGTAACTACTTTAGTTATATTGATTTCTTTTTAATATTTCAAGCTATCATTTTGCTCAATTGATTAATCAAAATGATTTATTAATGTTCCTTTAAGTAAATGCTTGATTCTTATCCTTCAACTTTTTCCATTAACTCTAACCAACGTAGCTCCGCCATTTCTAATGCTTCTTTTGCGGATTCTAATTCGGGTACAAGCGTTTCAAGTTTTTGATAATTGGAGCCAGCTTGATTAACGGCCGTTTCTAATTCAGCTACCTTTTCTTCTAATTGAGGCATCTCATTATCTAAGGCTTCGAGCTCATTTTTTTCGTTGAAAGTTAGTTTCTTTTTATTGGAAGGTGCAGGTTGGCTCTTCGGTTTCGGTTTAGATAAAACGGTCGTTTTTTGTGATTCTTGTTGTTCAGCAATCGTTTTTAAAAATGATTCAAATGGGGTTGGATAGCGAGTGCCAATCTTGCCCCCTTCAAAATTTACCAAAAAATCTACATTGCGATCAAGGAAGTAGCGATCGTGGCTCACTACAATAAGACAACCTTCAAAATGGTCTAAAAATTCTTCTATAACCCCAAGCGTTTGAATATCCAAATCATTTGTAGGCTCATCAAGGATCAACACGTTTGGCTGATGAATGAGCGTGTATAGCAAATAGAGACGTCGTTTTTCGCCCCCGCTTAAACTTGAAACTTTAGCCTGTTGCTGTGGCCGAGGAAACAAAAACCATTCAAGCATCTGTGGCGCTTCAACACGTTCCCCTTCTGAGGTACGAATCACAGGTGCTGCGTCCTGAATAAAGTCCAGAACGGTTTTATCAAGCGTCAGGTGCTTGCTGTGCTGA
>JANQSK010001201.1 GCA_028284105.1 Anaerolineae bacterium | reverse complement strand
CGTCCGCAACTTCGCTCTAATCTTATTTCTAATGATTGGTGCTGCTGGTGGCTATTATCTTTTTACACAAGATGCAGACAGCCCCGTCAAAGTCGTTGAAAACTATTATGATGACTTGGACTTCCGTCGCATGGAAGAAGCGTATGCGGCGCTTGATCCTGAATCACGCCCCGACTTTGATCAATATTTGCTTGAACTTTCGGTGACTAACGGTCTCGTTGCTTCATATGGCAAATTAGAAAGCATCTATGTAACTGTGATTGAAGAAGAGCCTGAACGGATGCTGGTCAATGCAAAGGCGACCTTAATTACGTCAATGGCATACTTCGATAATGAAAAACAGCATGAGCTCGTAAAGCGAAATGGCCAATGGTACATCGTGCCAGACGCCCCAGATGTCCGCATTCCCCCTGACACATTCTTCAGAAAAGGGGCTGTTGATTGGCATGCTGCTGGACGTCGACGTGTCACAAGTGGAGACACTTTTTACAATGACATAATTGATCGGCCTGAAATGCAAATCTTGTCCTCACGATTGGTTGAGGTCGATGGCAATTTTAGTGTCGTCGGAGAATTGATCAATTTAGACAATGATCCGGCTGATGTCACCGTTGCGGCACACATGTTTGATGAAGATGGGGAGCTTATCACTTGGTATAACGCACACATGGGCATGGTGCATAAGCTATTCCCTAAAGAGGTCACTCCATTCCGCGTCGATTTTGAAGGAGCGGCGGGTGCGTTCCTTGAAAATAATGCTCCCATTGAATTTGAGCCAGGTGCATTTTTCCCATTCGAAGCCGGGTCACCTGCAGATAATTTTGAAGTGTATGCTCAAGCGGTTGTCACGACCTATGACCTTTTCCGTGATGTGGGTATTCAAGGTGTCGAAATTGCCGTCAATGATGACGGGGAGATTCATTTAACAGGTGAACTTTACAACACGGGAACATTGGAAGCGACCGTGCCCCATGTCTTCATCACCTATTACGACGAAAATAACCAGGTCGTGTGGGTTGATGATTTCTTTGTGGCTGATGCCGTGCGCCCCCAGCGATTAGTGCCTGTTGATTTTGAGCTGACCCCCGCTGAGGATGTTGAAATCTTGCTGGATAATGGGGACGAGTACGCTAATGCTTTGGAAGACGAAGTCCGTCTATCAGATGAGTGGATTGACCGTATGCCTGCCCCTGAAGAATTAGGGTATGCCTCGTATCGTATTAACATTCATTATTTTGTGGGGATTGTAAGTAACTGATGATGAAAAACGGCCGTTTATCTTCAATCCTCATTTTAATCTTGAGCTTACTACTAGTAGCAATGGGCTGTCGTGGCGGTGCTGAAGAGCCATCTCCTGCTGAATCCTTTGTGCTTGAAGGGGAGTTGCCGATGACGGTGGTAGAAACGGCCGTTGTGGGCACCCCAATCGAGGTTTTAGTGGGCCCAGTGAACGTCCCAAATGATGTCCCCATTTTGCTAACCTATTCCAATAGCTATGGGATGCACCTTTTGCGCGCTACTTTTCAAGATGAATATGCTTGGTTTCAATTGACCCCAGAAATGACCACCCGCTCGGGAATAGGCACATTAGTTGCCACGTCTGGTGACGCATATGGTGAGGCAAAGGTTGACCTGCGTGCTGCTCAAATGGTAGATCCGGTCATCCCATTAGTGGGGGCACGCTCCATTATTGCAGATGGCGCTCATTGGGCGATGGCTGTGGTTGTGCCTGCCGACCAATATGGGAACCCGCCTCCCAACGGCACCATCGTGAACTATAAGTCGCTCCATCCCGGTGATAATTTACGTCAATATGAAGATGAGGTTGAACATTTACTTTCGTGGATTCGTGTCTACAGCGGGACGAAAGCAGGTCGAACGATTATTACATCGGTTGTAGATGGTGCCTATGGGCCTGAAGGGACACTGATGGAGATTCCAGGATGGCCTGAACCGTTTGGTATTACAGCCACGCCTCCGACTTCTCCTGCCGATGGTTTTCATTTAATTAACTTACGTTCCGATACGATTGTTGATCGCTTTGGCAATGTTATCTCGGATGGGACGCTTGTTGAATATCAGCTGATTGGGCCAAATGGGGATATACGAGAATTTCCAACGATGGTGATAGATGGCATTGCTGAAATTGATATTCAAGCTCCTCGGATTCCAGGAACTTATCAAGTTCGGGGTTTGGCCTATGGTATGGAAACACAGTCTCTAGATATTGAATTCACGCCTGGGCCAGCGCTTGGTCAATTTGATGTGAAGGTGCGTGTGGATAGTGAAGCGGGTGATTTAGTAGTGACAGCAGGCCCGTTGCTGTCGCCACTTGATCAATTTGTTGCTGATGGTACAGACGTTTTTTACACATTCACAGATGAAAATGGCAATGAATGGACAGAAGTGGCCTATGCAGAAGGTGGTTTAGCTGTGCTTCGCGTTCGTTTGGTAAAGCTAGAACGGACTAGCTATCAAATTAATGTTCAAGCGGGTGCTGCTTCAGGTGACGCCAGCTTTTATGTGCAGGCTCGTGAGTAGTTGAAATATCTATGTCAAAAACAAAACTAAAATTACTCATTTGGTTATTTTTAGGATGCGTCGTTGTTGGCATTGGTCTTGGTGTGGTCCGATTTGTATCTGGCTTGATTCAATATTTTAACGAAGGGGCCGATGCGGCATCTGTTTTAAATATTGTGCCTAATGTCCCCGTTGATTTGGCAGTCGATTTTGAATGGATTGAAATTGAACACAATACGGGTCGAGAATTGGAACCATTTACAGCCAAATTAATTCAAGGGCAGTATATGCGTGCCTGGTTGCAGTGGAATATCTCTTATTTAAAAGGGGCCCCCCTTGGTTTGAGTTCGTATTTCAATGGACCTGCATTTGATGCCATAACAGAGTCCATACAATTTACTCATAATGAAGGATGGATCATGACTCATACGGATTTGGATCATGATTTGGAGCTTCATTTTTACTCAGCCGATGGATCGATTGTGAGCTTTACGGATCATGATGTGCACGTGGCGGAGATTATTCGCGATGGGGATGGATCGCCGATCACAGCACGTGTGACTAAAGCAGATTATGATGTCGTGATGTTTTTGCTAGATGGGGTTTGGAAGGTGCGTCATTGGGTGCGAACCAATGCTGAAATTATTGATCCTACCGTGTATGAACCACCCAAAGGTGGGGAAGATTTTGTCATGCGAAACGGCCGTAATCTAACATTAAACGGTGAACCCTATACTATTCGGGGGATTAACTACTACCCTCAAGATCAGCCGTGGGAAAACTTCTGGGGAAACTACGATTCAGATGTAATCGATTCAGATTTTGCCTTGATTAGCGAGCTTGGGCTGAACAGCGTACGCATTTTTATTCCTAATGAGTGGCCGGCTCCTCCTGTTGAAGACGACCATGGGGGTGGGCACGGCGCTGCAGAAGCGGTCGAGCCTGAAGTGATTCAGCAATATATGTTGGATAGCTTGGGAGATCTATTAGACAAAGCGGAAAAGCATGATTTAAAAGTGATTGTGACGCTGTTTGATTTTCGAACAGACTATCAAATTTTAGTGTGGCCTGATGCAGATAAACAGCTTGCTGAACTGGTTCCCTATTTTGCAGACAACCCTACTATTTTGGCGTGGGATATTAAAAATGAGCCTGATTTTGACCGAGAAGGGAATACTCCTGAAATGGTGGATACTTGGCTTGGGCACATTTCTTATCGGGTTCGTCAACATGCTCCCAATCATTTAGTCACGATTGGTTGGGCTTCCCCTGAAAATGCGCACTTACTTGCTGATGTGGTGGACTTTGTTTCATTCCATTATTATGAGCGAGCAGATGCTTTGCCTGAAAAAATGGAATCGTTGCAAACGGCCGTGGGTGAAAAACCAATCGTTTTGACTGAATTTGGGCTTCCTACATTGAACAGCCCATTCTCGCCTGGCGGGCACTCCCAAAATGAGCAGGCAGTCTACTATGCAGACATTCGCCAAGTATTGGATTCTGTCGATAACGGGGGTTATATGGCGTGGACGCTCTATGATTTTCCAACCGTTTCGAGGCAAGCTGGCGGCGACGCGACGCAAAAACATTTAGGTGTAATTGGTCGAAACGGCCGTGTTAAGCTGGCCGCTCTGATGCTAGCCGAAGAGTATAATCCAGCCACAGCACGCGTAACATTTGTCGATCGGTTTCTCAAACCGTTTTACTTCACGGCGTTGCTGATGATGGGGTTTGTTGGATTAATGGGTGTGTTTGTCATCCGACGCTCAAGACCCCACTTTGCAGACTGGCTTGTAGAACCACTTTTGGTTATTTGGTATCAGTTCAGGCACGGTGTTGGTCGAGCTTGGCACTTGCTTGGACAAGCCCGTCGCTTTGTTTTTGGTAAGATTTGGTTGCTTCTTACTTGGGGCTTCTACCCTATTCGTTGGGGGTGGAAAGTTGGTCGAAGATGGCTGAAGTTTGGTAAACGACTCCTAAAACTCATATTTAAGCGCATATTGGGCAAAATTTGGGACTTACGGCCGTTTATTTTTATTCGAAAAATTGGTACAAATATCCTACAGAGATTCAAGAGTAGGATGAATGATCTAAAAGAAGAGTTACAATCGGATGATAACGCAGAGTAAAGAGAAGAAGCGCCTCACCTCTGTTGTGAATTTTTCGAGTAAAATTCCATCTTGAACCCAATTGAATAAAAAAATAAGGTATGATATTTTCCCAACCGTGTACGTTGTGGAAGGGGCAACCATGAAGTTTGGTTTAAAAAGCAAAGTAGCCATTGTGACAGGTGCTGGACAAGGCATCGGAAAAGCAATTGCTGAAAACTTAGCGGCTGCAGGTGCTGCCGTAGCCGTTAATGATCTGAACCCAGATAGAGCCTCCCGGGTTGCGAAACAGATAAACAGTGATGGTGGTGAAGCAATCGCGGTCTCTGGTGATGTTTCAAACAAGTTTCAATGTGTCAATCTCATTGAGACAACGCGGGACCAGTGGGGGCAAATCGATATTTTAGTGAACAATGCGGGGATCATGCCCAAGGCATCAATTTTAAAAATGGATGAATGGGATTGGAATCGCTGTTTTGAAGTCAATTTAAAAAGTGTATTTTTTATGTCCCAGCTGTGCGGACGGGTTATGGCTGATGAGAACCATGAACGTGGGGGATCAATCGTCAATATCGCTTCGGTAGTTGGTAATCAGATCGCCTTAAATGATCGGGCCGCCTACTCGGCAAATAGCGCTGGAATTGTTGGATTCTCAAAAACGTGCGCAAGTGAGTTTGCATCCTTTAATGTGCGTGTAAATACGATTTTGGCTGGCCTTATTGACACGACGATGATTTCAAATGAGCTGCGAGAAGAAACGGCCGTTATACCCCTCAATCGTTTGGGGTTAGCTGAAGACGTTGCCCAAGCCGCACTGTATTTATGCACCGAGGCCAGTAGTTATGTGACCGGTTCAACCATCACAATAGATGGTGGCAAAACGTTATAAAGTTTTAAAAATGGGTATTATAGATATTGGTAAAATAGAGCCCTAATTATTGTTATGATGATTTTAAGCCTCAGTTCGTACAATAAAATTCAATTGAGCAGTAAACTTTTATTGGTGAGCTTCCCTGTAAAATTTCAAAAACCCGTGAAAGACAACGAAACCGAATTGAGTTGGATGAGGTGTTCAAATTAACGAAGAAATTCAAGTTCTCTATATCGAAGACGATAGCCATAGCCAAAGATTGGTCACAAAAATCCTCAACAATAAAGGATATCAGGTAAATGTGGCATCAGACGGGTTGGAAGGCGTCAATATTGCGCGTGAAACGCAGCCCAATTTGATTCTCATGGATATTAACCTGCCTTACCTTGATGGGAGAGCCTTGACCACTCGCTTGCGAAGCTTGCCCCACCTCACCGAAACGCCCATTGTGGCTTTAACAGCAGATATCAGTGATGGCAGTCGAGAACTGGCATTAGCAGCTGGTTGTGCAGGATTTCTAAATAAACCCGTAGATGTTGATAAATTCCCCTATCAAATCGAATCATTCCTCAAAGGGAATGTCCAACAGCTAGATGACAAAGACAAATCGATTCATTTGCAGCGTCACGCTGAAAATATGGTCAAGCAGCTTGAAAGCAAAGTGCTTGAGCTTGAGCGCGCCAATCAATTGCTTTATCGTCTTGATCGTATGAAGAGTGATTTTATTGTGTTGGCTTCTCATGAACTGTATACCCCATTAACACTGGTGAGTGGCTACTCTAATTTGATGGATGAACATCTCAAACAAGATGACGAGAAGGTCTCTTTGCCCCAAACGCGTGAAATTGCGGGATTGATGAGCACGAGCGTTCTTCGAATGCAGGGTGTTGTGCAAGAGATTATGAATGTGGCTCGAATTGCCGCTGGCCGTCTTGAGCTTTCTATCGGACCTGTTCAATTGGGCCTTTTAGTAGATTCTGTCTTTCAAGCCTTTGAAGACACATTAGTGCAACGTAATTTGAGCTTACAAGTGAACGAAGTCCAAGCCCCGCTCCTTTTTGGGGATGGGTCTCATATCAAAACCGTCATCTACAATCTTGTAGAGAATGCTGTCAAATACACACCAGATGGTGGCGAAATTGTCGTCAAAGCGTATTCGTCAGGGTCTGGCGTGGAGTTTGCTGTTCAAGATACTGGCATAGGCATTCCGCTCGAAGAACAAAAGCAAATCTTCAATCAATTTTATACACTGGGCAATGTCGATAACCATTCAAGCAGTAAATCTGCGTTTGAAGGGGGCGGTATGGGGCTTGGTCTAACGATTGCAAGTGGGATAGTTGAGGCGCATAACGGCCGTATTTGGGTCGAAAGCCGTGGTGAAGACCGAGATAGCTTGCCTGGCAGCACCTTCTTCGTTTGGCTCCCCATTGGGTCTGCAAAAGACGCTGAATAAAAGTGATTTTGGGTTAAGCTGGA
>JANQSK010001186.1 GCA_028284105.1 Anaerolineae bacterium | reverse complement strand
GGCTTGGCCAAAGCTTTCTTCTTTTTTGCCATGCCAGCGCATCACATCAACAGGTGAAAAACCAATGGCACACAAGAGATAGGGGATTTCATTTTGGGCGGCAATTTCAAAGGCGCCGTATCGAAACGGCCGTACTTTATCAGGGTCCCCAAAGCGCCCTTCGGGAAAGATGAAAAAGGGTGGATATGCGTTCTGTTTGACACTATCTGCAATCAGTTGACGTACATCGCTGCGCTGGTTTTTATCATTCCGCTCGACAAAAACGGTGTTGATCGATTCGGCCGTTAAACCGACAAGCGGCACAGTAAATAATTCGGCCGTGCTCAAAAAGCGTCCTGGCGTCACTGCAATTAAAATTAAGATATCCAAGTAGGATAAGTGATTGACAAAGATGATGCCTTCATGGGATTGAATCGTTTCTTTGTCTTCGCAAATGACTTCAATGTTCAATATTTGGAGAATGGTTTGACACATTTGCTGGATAATCCAGTAGTGTGTCTTCAATCCTCGCCATCGAATCGGAACTAACCATCCTACAAATGCAAAACCCAATGTGCGGAGCACGATCAGCAAAATGCCGATGAGCCGGAAGATGGCCACTACCGGACTCATACCATCGTATCGATCAAAAAAGGCGGCAAGCAACCCCAAAACACCAGCAATTAATGCGGCTACGCCGATTCCATCAAACAATCTTTCCAGCGCAATTGAGTCCGCATTTAAGGTTGAAAACCCAAAAATGAGGCACATAATGCCCACCAGTGCACCTCCCCAACCACCGCCACGCGCCGTTTGCACAAATCCCATTAAAGCGATAAGGAGGACTGTTGATGCAATAATGACAATTGTGATGCGTAGATCAATTAAAAAGTTAGACAGCTCTGCCAAAATAACGAGCGCATTATCATCAAATTGAGACAGTAGAATCCCAACGATAAGCACTGCAATATCTTGAAGGAGAAAAAGCGTAGGTGGGAATTTGCGATTGTATGCAAAACCTAGAAGCTCAATAAGTTTGACAATGATAAGATAAATACCGAACCAATTGAAAAGCGGAATGGTCGTTTTCTCTAAAGTGCCAACAAGTAGAAGACCAAGCCCAATGGCTGCTAGGCTCTCAAAAATAAGTTGGAATGAGATAGGATATTCTCTCAAATTCATCGGTTATATGCAGAACAAAAAATATCTTGAAACAAAATTAGTTTGTATGTTTTTGTTCTCCCTAAAGTAAATTTCGAATTGTCATTGGGTATTGAAGATGTTTGTTGAAAATTGCATAAAGTATACTCTCAATAATCAGCCTGAAAAACGAGAATCTGCTAATGAGCGAATCGACTATTGAATTTCGTGAAGTAAATAAAACCAATTGGATTGAATGTATTCAGTTGGAACTTGAAGATAATCAAACCGGATTTGTGTCTAGTAATCTGTTTTCTTTGGCCCAATCTAAGTTTGAACCCTGCCGAAAACCGTTTGCAATTTATAACATGAGTGCGCAGATGGTTGGGTTTATCATGTTTAATGATTGTCCACTTGATGATGGCTCTTACCGAATATCGCGGTTGATGATTGATAAACGATATCAGGGTCGAGGATACGGCCGTTTGGCTGTCCAAGAAGCTATCAATCGACTCAGACAAATCCCAGATTGTGTTGAAATATTACTGGATTTTGCACCCGAAAATGACGTCGCTGCCAAATTGTGGACAAGTTTGGGCTTTGTTGTGTTTGATCAGAGACAACACAATCTCGTCGCTAAATTAGTGCTTCTGTAAATCACATAACGCAAAATAAATCGCCTAAAATCCCCGAATTTCACCCAAATTCGATAAAAATCCCTCTTTAAACCCCTAATTTAATCAAATTCATGAATCTCATGACACCTTCATGACAGTTTCAATATGCCTCTTTTCTATGCTGTGGTCATTGAAATCAACAAGCAACCGAGTGAACAGATATGGAGGTGTTCTTGTGGAAACTTTAGCAGAAATTAGTTTATTGGAATGGATTTTGATTGTCGACACGATTTTCCTTCTATGGGCTTTTCGGCCCAGAAAGGCGCTTGATTATGGCCGTTCGACAAGAGCTAGTTTGCGAAATGGTTTACCTGGATCGTTTTCGCGTGAATAAATTTTTTTATTGATAAGTGTCATTGTATTGAAAGTATTTGTATTTATTAGGAGTTTTAAGATGTTCGGTAAAAATTTATTAGTCGTTGTATTAGCAAGTTTAGTAGGATTTTTCACATTTATTTCAAATGTAAGTGCTCATGAAGCTGTATTCGTTGCTCAAGATAATGGATGCGGCATAAACGAGGGAATCGTTGTTAATTTCCAAAATGATCCAGCTCACCCAGATGTGTATATCGTTTCTGTTCCATGGAAAGCGACTGTATCTTCAGAAATTGGTCCAGTTGGCGTTCACATTCCAGCTGGTGTTTATGAAATCGAATTGAAATCATTTGATCATCGCAAAGAAGAACATAAAGATTTGCCTATCCAAGAGCTTGAAGAATGGTTTGTGCAATTCCAGTATGCAAATGGTGAAACAGTCCAATCAGGAATCACTTCAGATTTAGATGACTCAGTTTTAGGTAGTGTTTGGAATCAAGAAATTGTGAATGCTCAATTACACCTTACCCAAGATGTTGTGAATGTTACGGCCGTTCATGCACACAAAGGTGCGGAAAATTACCATAGCGTTCATCCAGTATGCGCTGGCTTTAAACCACTCAAAGCATCAATTGGTGACTTTGTTTGGGAAGATCTCAATCGCAATGGCGTGCAAGATCGAAATGAACCAGGGATTGCGAATGTAGATGTACTCTTATGGGCCGAAGGTTCTTCAGAACCGGTTGCTCATCAAAAAACCGATGCAAATGGTTACTATCACTTTACTGATTTAACACCAGGCAATTATCGAGTTCAAGTTGTTCCACCAGCAGATTATTTTATTACCTTACCAAATGTGGGTGATGACAATATGGACAGTGACATTGATAGCAATGGGTTTATGGAATGGACGAACCTTGAACCCAATGAAAATGATTTATCATGGGATGCTGGTTTGTATCGTGACACAAAAACTGACATTAAAGTAATTGTTTTTTGTGACTCGAATCAAAATGGTGTTCAGGAACCAAACGAACCAGGCCGTGGAAACACGAAAGCTCAATTGTTTTTGAATGGAAACGAAGTTATGGGTCTAATGACAGATGCTTCTGGTGTGGCCTATTTCTCACAAGTAAATAAAGTAGCCTATACCGTTCAAATTGTTGTTCCTGAGAACCATCAACTGGTACGAACCTACACGATTTTGCCAGTACCTGAACGCCCAGAAGAAGAAATTCATGTCTTTCCAATTTTTGGCCCCGAATGTGTTGCTGGGATTGGTGACTACGCATGGCATGACGATAACAAGAACGGGATTCAAGATCCTGGTGAAGCTGGATTTGAAAATGTAACAGTGATTTTGCGAAATGAAGCAAATCAAGAAGTAGCGCGCACAGTTACTAATAGAAATGGGGCTTATTTGTTCACAAATTTAATTCCTGCAAAGTATAGCTTGGAGTTTTTAACCCCAAATGGGTACGTCATTTCACCTTCAAACGTTGGGAATAACGATTTAGTTGATAGTGACATTGATGGAAACGGCCGTACGGAACCGACACAGCTAGACTTTGGTGAATTGGATAGAAGTTGGGATGCTGGTTTCTATCGTGAAGAAATTGAAACAGCATGTGCCAGATTTAATCTTGATTTGGGTCGCAACGCTGACACAGGTGCCG
>JANQSK010001173.1 GCA_028284105.1 Anaerolineae bacterium | reverse complement strand
CATGCTCGACACAATTTTGCTCAAGAGTTCCCTATTGAAGGCCGTTTTTTACGCCTCCGACGATTCGGCTTTTTTATGCGCCATTTCTATTTTTGGATTTTAGATTGGATCGCTGAGTTGAGCTGTGGTTATGGGGAACGGCCGTTGCGGCCCATCCTGATTGCGTTTGTCACACTTGCTGGATTTCCATTTATTTACTCATTGATCGGAGGAATTGTTGATGAGGATGGGGTGATGAGCTTGCTGGATTATTTCAACTATAGCTTTGCCACATTCACGACTCTAGGATTTGAGCAATTTACGGCCGTAACGCCCCTCGCTCAAACCCTCTCTAGTATTGAAGGGTTGGTTGGTATTTCAATTTTAGCCCTGCTAATGTTTGTACTAGGCAACCGGATCAGTCGCGCTTAGAAGGAGAACCGATGGAACAAGAAGGTGTCATTAAATATAAACTTGATTTTAAAGAAACGGCCGCTTTGCCTGCCGAATCACTCGCTGAACTAAACGCCTGGCGTGATGTCATGGTGCAACTGCAGATGATCGGGCAGACGCCAACCCGATATGATAACTATGGGTTTGGCAATATTAGTCGTCGGCTGAGTGAGGATGAGTTGCTAGGATATGCGCATCCGTTTGTGATTACAGGGACACAGACAGGGGGCATTGACCGATTAACGGCCGTTCATTACACAACTATTCTTGAATGCTATCCTGAGGAAAATCGGGTGGTGGCACAAGGGCCAATGAAACCCTCTTCAGAATCGATGACCCACGGCATGATTTATGCCCAAGACCCTGACATTAACTGGGTGATGCACGCCCATGATCCCACCATTTGGCAAATGGCTGAAGCGCTACATATCCCCATTACGGCCTCCGATGTGAGCTATGGTTCTCCGGAGATGTCGGCTGAAGTGGTGCGACTGTTTAAAGAAACGGCCGTTTCTGAGAAAAAGATATTCACCATGGCCGGCCACGATGATGGTGTGGTCACCTTTGGTAAAACGGCTGAAGAAGCGGGGCAGATTATGCTGTTTTATTTAGCAAAAGGATTGGGGATTAGAGGCTAGAAGTTAGGGAACAGGGGTTAGGGATCGGGGATCGGTGGCTAATCTCTTAATCCTTTGACAAAGCTCAGGACAAGCCCTCAATCTCCTAATTACCCAATGACTCATTTTCTCAAAAATTTAAAGGACAAATCATGATTCACATTCAAACACCGATGCTCCATTCTGCGCTGCTGTCTGCTCAAGTGGGCACAAATATTTGGCTGAAAATGGACGCCTTACAACCAACCGCCTCTTTTAAGGCAAGAGGGGTCGGGCATGCTTGTACAAAATATGTTGAAGAAGGAGCAACGCTACTCGTTTCATCGTCTGGTGGAAATGCTGGGCTGGCTGTGGCGTATTCGAGTCGACAGCTTGGTGTACCAGCCACGATTATGGTGCCGAAAGTGACGCCTCAGCGGGCGATTGACTTGATGCGTGCCGAAGGGGCGACCGTTCAGATTGAAGGAGAAAGCTGGCTTGAAGCTCACACCGAGGCGCTTAAACTGGCTGAATCTCCTGAGGCAGCTTATATACATCCATTTGATGACCCGTACGTTTGGGAAGGCCATTCAACGCTGGCAGATGAGTTTGTTGCCTCAGGCGTGCCGTTTGATGGTGTGATTCTCTCCGTTGGCGGCGGCGGGATGCTGACAGGTGTGGTGATGGGGCTTAAACGTCACGGGCTTGATGTGCCCGTTTTGACGATGGAAACAAAGGGTGCTGATTCATTTTATACGGCCGTAACCACCAATGAGCACATTACGCTTCCTGAGATCACCAGTATTGCCAATACACTTGGAGCCAAGCAGGTCGCTGCGAAGGCGTTTGCGCTACGGAATGAACATCCTATCTTTTCTGATGTGATTACAGATAAAACGGCCGTTGACGCGTGTGCACGATTCTTGGATGATCATCGTCTCTTAGTTGAGCCAGCTTGTGGTGCGACGTTATTGGCCGTGTATGGCAAGAATTCATTCCTTGAAGGCAAGAAAAATGTGATTGTGATTGTGTGTGGTGGGGCTGGGATTACGAAAGAGACGCTGGAAGGCTTTTTACAGATGGAGGCGTAGATGACTCGCAATTATTTGACTGATTTGACGGCATGTATTGAACAATTATCAAAAAACGGTGACTTGGTTCGGGTGACCTCTCCAGTTGAGCTTGTGCATGAACTAGCTGGTATTGCGTTTAAGTTTGAAGGCAAAGAGGTGCTGTTGTGTGAAGATGTGACGGGGCATGAAACGTCCGTTTTGGCTGGCCTTTACTGGAATCGAGCCAATTTAGCGCGTTTATTCGACTGTGAAGAGGCGCAACTCCCGTTTGTGGTAGCAGATGCGGTGCAAAAGTGGCAAACAAATCCCATTGAGCCAATTGTTGTTAAAAATGGCCCTGCAAACGAAGTTGTTGAAGACGAAGTCGATCTGTATCAGTTGCCCATTCCTACTCATGCGCTTGATGATGGTGGGCCTTATATCGATGCAGCCATTGTGATTGGAAAAGACCCTGACAGTGGCGTGCGCAATGCCTCAATCTATCGAGCGCTCGTTACCGGAAAAGATCGCTTAACTGTTCAGCTTGATGCCGGGCGGCATATTCGAGACTATTACGAACGAATGGAAGCGCGGGGCAAGCCATTGGAGGTAACCATCAATTGTGGCGTCGGTCCAGCTATTCATGTCGCCTCAATCGTACCTGCTTCTGCAGCAACCATCGATCAAGATGAGTTGGGTATTGTGAGCAGCTTTACTGGAGTGCCCTTACAACTTATTGAAAGCCAGACTGTTGGGGTTGAAGGATTAGCGGATGCCCAATTTATTTTGGAATGTGAGATGCTCCCTGAGATTCGCGAGCCGGAAGGCCCTTTTGCCGAGGTAACGGGCTATTATGCCAGTCGAGCCGATCGCTGGGTGGTGCGGGTTAAAAAGATTACGCGACGTCAAAATCCGGTGTGGCAAACGATTTTGTCAGGGAAAGAAGTGTTTAATTCGGTTGGATTAGTTGGCGAAGCGGCCGTTTATCGGTTGGTGTCTCGTCAGGTGAGGGATGTAACGGCCGTTTACTTTAGCCACGGGGGGTGTGGTTTCTATCACGCCATTGTGCAAATCAAGAAAAGCATGGAAGGAACGGCTAAGAATGCCATCATGGCGACCTTTGCCGCTTTTCCCTCTTTGAAAATGGTAACGGCCGTTGATGATGATGTGGATATTACCAATGCTGAAGATGTGGAATGGGCCATGGCGACTCGTTTTCGACCTGAAACAGGCCTTATTCAAATCCCAATGGCGCGTGGGCATGAACTTAATCCTTCAACGGATGCGGGTCTTGGGATGAAAATCGGGTTTGATGCCACAGCGCCGTTTCCACGAACCCAACGCTTTGAGCGAGTCAAGATGGCAGAGGTGGATTTGAGTCAGTTTAAGTTCGAACGTTAAATTTTTCAGCTATACGAAGAGTATGCTGTTATCAAGACTGGTGAGATATACGATTTCTTATTTGATTTTGCGATTGTTGAGGACACTTATAGAAATCGTATATCTGTGCAGTTGTCGCATCTATGAGAATAGGTGCTTTTTTGTTCGCTGAGATCAGAACTATAGTTCGATAAAAACTGCTTTATTATGTTTGGATTTATTATATTTGGTTTTATAAAGACTAAACTGGATTGATATTCGGCAAACTGTAGGCTATATTTTAGCGATTTTTAGAATCTTTGTAGAATAGATGTTCTTATTTTCCCAGATTTAGGTAAAATAACAAGATGGAAAAAAGAATCCCCCCTACCCTCGAAAGTGAACGACTCATTTTACGGCCGTTAACCCCTGATCATGCGCCCGCTTTGTATCCCATGTTTGCCGACAAACGCACGATGCGCTTTATGCCATCCTTGCCACATGGCGCTGTTGACGACACCGAAGATTACATCAAGCGTGAATTAGCCAATGTGGAGGCTGTTCATTGGGCCATTTGCCTGAAAGCTGATGGAAGCCCGATTGGCATGCTCAACTATTTGGGCGGCACAGCCATCCCAGGCATGGGCTATGTCATCAATCGTGACCATTGGGGAAAAGGAATTACGGCCGAAGCAGGAAAAGTAGCCTTGAAATACGGCTATGAAGAAATGGATCTGGATCGGGTTGAGCTATGGATTGATCAATTTAACACCCAATCTCAACGTGTGGCCGAAAAAATGGGATTTAAGCTCAAAGGTCAAATTGCTCAGAAGTATCCTCACGAAGACAATCATCACATTATGTATACTTATGGGCTTTGGCGTGAGCAATTTTATGGAAAAGAGCCTGATTTTGGGGGAACACGGGCTTTTCAAGTGCAGCCTGTCCTAATGACGGAAGATGTCCAAACGGCCGTTAACTACTATCGAGACAAATTGGGCTTTAATGTTGACTTTGTTTTTGGAGATCCCGTTCAGCATGCCGGCGTCTCATATCGAAATTGGACAGGCCAAGGGGCGATGTTGCAGCTAACAACTAAGCGGGAAGGACAAGAGCTTCAAGTTTCTTCATACCTCTATATTTTCACTGATGCTAAGCTTGACGAACTATACGAAGTCTATCAAAGGAATGATGTTGAGATCATGCGAGAGCCTGAAACTTTCCCTTGGGGAATGCGTGAGTTTTCGATTCGTGACCTAAATGGGCATGTGCTGGTGTTTGGGACGCAAGCGTAGTTTGAGAAGAGAGAACAGAGAACAGAGAAGAGATTAGAGAAAGGTTTCAGTTGTACACGGCTACTCGTGTAGTGGATTTTTGAAGAATAAACTAGTTTAGTAAGTGCTAAACTGGATCGTCATCTTTTGGATCTGAATAGACGATGCCAAAATGGTCTAAAAGCAGCTGACGGAACTCTTTTTCATCATTTACGGCCGTTTCTACCTTTTCCCCATCCGTTGTCACAATCCACTTTTTATCGGATAGCGAAATACGGCCGTTTGGTTTTGCCAACGTGCAGACGCGACCCTGGGTAAAACTCGATTTGGGTGATGTCTGATGATAGTGGCAACCAGGTGCAAACGCTGCATACGCTTGTGGCT
>JANQSK010001169.1 GCA_028284105.1 Anaerolineae bacterium | reverse complement strand
ATTGGCTTGCCCAAGTAAATCGAATTACCAACCCCGAGTTGCTGCAGCCTGGGGATGTCGTTTGCATTCCTGAAGTGCTTTATGACGGTGATGGTGTGATTCCTCCAACACCAGGTCCATCACCAACACCAACTTCAACATCCTTACCGCCAGGACCTAATTTGCTCTTCCCGGCAGACAACGCGACCTATGAAGGGGATTCTCCTCCTGCATTACAGTGGCTTGCCGTTCAAAACTTAGATGCAGACGAGCAGTATATGGTTGAGGTTCGAAATGAGACGAATTTAGAGTCAATAATTTTTCGTGCCTTTACTAAAAACACCTCATTCCATCTTCCCTCTGATTGGCGACCTACGCAAGAAGAGACTTTTGTCTTTAGTTGGCGCGTAGCGATTGTGAATGTGTCGGATTACCGGTCTGATGGTCGTCCAATCTATTCGGTTAGTGGTCAATTTAGTGAGTTTTCGATGTTTAATTGGCTGGGTGCGGTGCCGACCCCTACGCCAATTCCGACCAATACGGCCGTTCCTAGCCCAACAGCAACCGAAAGTGCTCCCTAACTCGTAACTTTAATCAATACAATTTCTAAAAAATGAAAATCTCAAGACAGGATCCAGAAACTGAAATTAGTGAGCTGGCTGGGGCAACAGTGGCAGCCTTAAAAGTCACAGATGATAGGGCTTTGATCTTCTGGATGAAAACGGATACTTCTAATTGGTATCGCTTTTTCGTGGATGCAGGCGCTTTGTTTTGGCGAACCTATGAACAGTCAGAGATTGATGAAATAATGGAAGAGGATTTTGATGGAGTTGACTCAAGGGATCTAAAACAAGAGTTGAACTTATGGTCTGAAAGAATTATTTCTATTCAAATGAATGGCATAGAAATCAACGGGGAAAGTTGGGGGCAACTCCAAATTAAATTTGAAAATAATAAAGCACTTATTGTGAGAGAAAGTGTTAAACAAAGCGTAGGCGAACTGATACTCGAAATCTAGAAAATCGGTTTAGGATGCTATTTCAAAAACGGATTCCACTGTTTTTCCTGACCAATCGTTGTGGCAGGACCATGTCCAGACAGAACGGCCGTTTCGTCAGGCAGCACCAATAGCTTGTCTTCAATGATTTGTAACAAGAGTTGCATATCTCCACCAGGCAAATCAGTGCGTCCGATGCTCTGTTGAAAGAGCACATCCCCATCAAAAATCACGTGTTGATCAGCCAAATAAAAACTGACGTGCCCGGGCGCATGTCCAGGAGTAAACAGCACGTCCAATTCGTGATTCCCAACCTTGATTTTGTCCCCTTCTGCCAGATGTTCATCAGCCGCTGGCGGTTGCTCAAGCTCCAAATTGAAAAACTTGGCAGATAAATTGGCGTTTGCCAACATCTCAACTGCTTCGGGATGAATATAAATTGGAGCGTCAGCTATTTGCTTGAGTTCAGCTAATCCCCCGACATGATCAAAGTGGGCGTGTGTGAGCAAAATTTTGGTGATGGTCCACCCTTTCTCTTGAACCGTATCAGCAATATAACGGCCGTTCCAAGAGGGGTCAATCACAACAGCTTCATGCGTTTCATCACAAGCTGCGATATAGCAGTTGGTTTGCAAGGGGCCAAGGGGAAGTTGAAGAATTTGAATCATAAGCGTTACTTTGTTAGTAGAGAGAGTTGCACTCTTTCTTTCTCATAAGAATCAGTTGTGACATATTTAACCGCTAAAATGACAATCTCACAAATCATTGCGATATTTAAAGCGGCAGCAGCAGTTGGCAAGCTAGGCCATCTCATCTGTAAGCCAATAAACAAGATGATTGCCGTAATCGTAATATTGACGACCATGCCGATATTGACCAAACTGGTGCGTCGTTCAAAAATGAAAATACCGCGAAGCCAAAAGTTGATGACATTTAGCGCTGGGAAAATGATGAAGAAGGGCATACTTTCTTGAACAAGCTGACCCACGCCAACCGTCACGTCTTGGATTTGGAAGAGGTAAAAATTCACGGCGGGCGTGAAAATAAACAAGACGGTTAATACTGTGAGGACCATAGCCATGTTAAAGGCAAATTTCCGCAAAGGCGCTTGACTGTTCTCTTTTTGAGAGAGTGCAATGACGGCTTCAGGATAGGCAAGCGCACCTGCTCGAGCTAGGAGAATGATTTGGAAAATGACGGGCCACGCCGCTAGATTGGTCGTTGGGTCATCTAGGCGTGAAATGGTAAAGGTGACCATCGGCTGCATTAACAGTACCAATACGGCCGTTCCTGCAAGAGGTGCATGAAATTTAATGAGCTCACTATAGGTCAAAGGGGGATCATCTGATTCAGGGGCAGATTTACTCAACACCGTTTTGAACAGGGGACGGACTGCCCACGTTGCATAAAGGGCTTCAACCGTAACGGCCGTTATCAACGAAATGGCACCAATAATGGCCCCAGGTAAATTGGTTGTGAAAATAAGGAGCAATAGCGTTGAAGTTACCGCAATTAATCGTGTTGTGGTGCCCCAAGCGACCTTCTGTGGCAAATCAAAATGAATCAACACACCCTGCAAAAAGCGTCTCCAACCGATGGCTGCACTCCAAAGCGTCATGATTTGCATGCCAGGCCGTACCCACTCCGCTACCTCAAGCGGTGTCCCTAGCCACTGAATAACAACAAGATCAAAAACGGGCGTGTATGCAATCATCACTGTTATTGAAGTGAGGATAAACAACATAACCAGCGTGAAATTTCGTACGATAAGGAAAGATTGTCGATCTTTGACCAAAGCCGTGGCCGTAGCCAGCATGTTGATCATTGGGCTTTGAATCGTAACAGATAAAGTGAGCACAATGCCTTGCGCAGCTAACATGACTACTTCTTCGGGTAGTCGATTAATCGCCGCGCTAATAATTGGGCCTTCTCCAGTCATCAGGAGCCAACTGGTAAAAAGTGGCAACCAAAACCAGAATACATCTTTTTGTTTCATCTGTTGATTTTTGTTCATAGTGAGTTTCGAATAGTAGAAACGAAGATATCGCAGACTTCAATTTGAATCTGCGTTTTCGATAATCTTTTAACTTGCTTGATTTAGAAAGAGCTTGAACGGTAATGGAAGAATAAAATTTGAAACAGCATGAGATTAAATTCTTCAAACTACCTGAAAAGTGCAATTTGTGGAGTATAGCCTTTTTCATAATCTGACGTGATAGTAAATGAGTTTATTCTCATTCATCGTAAGAGCCCTGATACCCTTCTTTAGAGGGGACGTAAGTTATTCCCGTCATAATCAGATTGCCAGCCTGGTAGCCTGGGTATTGGGGATAGATTGCGTGAATCATTCTTGCTTCTGGGCTGGTTTCTTTACTCTCCCCCCAACTAGCCATAAAATACCCCCCTATGACAGAAATCAAAAATGAAAAATTAACAGTAACCCACCCAAATGGGTCTTATCCGATATTTATTGGGCGTCAGCTATTAGCGAACGTTTCTGAAATGGCGCAAATTGATGGTCCTTTTGTCGTGGTAACAGACGATACAGTTGGACCACTCCATGCTGATAAAGTCAAAGGCGCAACGGCCGTTATTCAAGTGCCTACTGGCGAGCGATTTAAAACGCTGGATACCATTCGCACTATTTATGATGAGCTATTTGAGAATGGTCTTGATCGAAAAGGGACCCTCGTTGCGCTTGGTGGGGGTGTTGTTGGCGATATGGTGGGGTTTGCCGCTGCCACTTTTATGCGCGGTATCGACTTCGTGCAGTGTCCTACAACCGTATTGTCGATGGTTGATGCCAGTGTTGGAGGCAAGACAGGTGTTGACATGCCTCAGGGTAAAAACTTGGTTGGGGCTTTTAAACAGCCAACGGCCGTTTTTGCAGATATGGACAGTCTTAAAACGCTGCCGCAGGTGGAAATATCCTCCGGTTTTGCAGAGATTGTCAAACATGGCCTCATCAACGATCCCGATCTGTTCCAAAGCTTCGAAGCTGATTCATGGCAACTCGCACTGGATAATCCGTCAACAATAATTGATACGCTTCAAACCATTATTGCCCGAGCCATTCAGGTGAAAATTGATGTTGTGCAGGAAGATCCTTATGAAAAAGGGCGACGTGCTACCTTGAATTATGGGCATACATTTGGGCATGCTATTGAACAAGTGACGCAATTTGAAGTTCGGCATGGAGAGGGGGTTGCTATGGGGATGGTTGCTGCGGCAAATATGTCGGCGCGACTAGGTTACTGTGATGAGACGCTTCAGGGCCGAATTGAAGCTGTGCTTGAAAAAGTTAATCTCCCGACGCGCATTCCCGCCCATCTTGATCCTGAACTGCTCTACGAAGTGATGCACAAAGATAAGAAAACGGCCGTTGGCAAAGTACGGTTCATTTTGATTCGTGACGTTGGGGATGTATTTCTTCAGGGTGGCGTGCCGGATACGGCCGTTTTTGAGTCAATTAGAGCGGTACAAGGGTAAATTAATTAACGGGAAATTTGGTTGACCCCGTACTCCAGTAATGGTAATTTACATTTACCTGATCTTAAAAGACCTGAATTAAAAATCCAGGTCCTTGGTTTAGGGGTGTGTGGCGCTTAACATTGGCTATGATGGTAGTGTGTCGATTGAACGATACGGCTATTTTGTTTACTGCGATGTGGCTGTAACGTGGGCTTCAATGCTTTTCGATGTTGCTATAATGATTGGTGTGATGTGGCTGTGATGCTGCTTCGATGATGTTGAGCGCCACCCGATCAAAGGTTATTAACCTAAACTTCATTTTATTCCCCATTTATTACAACCAAAATTACGATAAATCCCTTTTTCAATAAAAGCGCTGCTACAAAACGATCTATTCTTTTTTGCTGAAATCACGAAAGAATATGTTTGATCATTCACCTGCTTTTTAGTAAAATAAGCATACTATGAGATTGTGTTGCATTCTATGCAACGAGAGGGTGAATGTCTTTTACAACACAACCATCAATTACCACAAAAAACGGCCGTTCTCAAAAGAAGTCGACGCACCAATCTTTGAAACGCGCCATTGCTGTCATGCGTCTTTTTTCAGAAGATGAGCCATCTTTAAGCGTGGCAGAAGTAAGCCAAAAGCTAGATTTACACAAAAGCACAGCATCCCGCATATTGGGTGTTTTATTAGAAGAAGGGCTGTTAGAACTTAATTCTGAAAACGGCCGTTATTCACCGGGGATCGGTTTAATAACCTTGGCTGGAGTCGCCTTGGGACAAATTGATGTGCGGTCTGCATCACTACCTTCATTAGAATCATTGGTTGAGCTTTCCAACGAAACGGTCACTACTTCCATCTTTAAAGGAAAAGAAACCATTGCCGTCGCACATATGCCTTCACCCCAATCCGTTCGCTACGCTGTTTGGATAGGTCGACGTACCTCATTCCACAATACAGCGAGTGGCAAGGTTTATCTTGCGAACATTTCGGAAGAGAGACGGTTAGGCTTTTTATTCCAGACTGCTGAAGAGATCACCCCAAGTGAACAAATCAAGCTCAACCAGGATTTTTCTCAAATTCAAACGCAGGGTTTTGCCATAGAGGTTGATGAATTTGAAAGTGGTATTTCTGCTATTGCTGCCCCCATTATTGATTTTAAATCTGAGATAAAGGCGGCTATCTCTATTGCAGGTCCAACTTATCGCTTATCGAAAGACCAACTCAACATGTTTATACGGCCGTTGCAAGAACAGGCCTTTTTAATTTCGGAACGACTTGGGTTTAATGGGTCTTATCCATTTGCTCAACTGTAAATTGGGAAAAATGATTTCCATTTTCAGAAGGTTTGGAAAATGATCTGGTGAATGTTGTTTCAGGATCCTTTTTTCTAAACCCTTAACAGTTAAATACTCAATCAATCCATATTTCAAAACCGGAGGTAGAGGTGATTAATAGTCTGCGGTTGGGTCAGGATGAGGTTGTTGAAGAACGGCCGTTTTCTAGCCCCGATCATATCGTAATCGATAAAGTTGTGTTGCGAACCATGATCGATGAAATTCATCGGCACATGTTTCAAATTCAAGGTAGCCAAGAGGCAAAATATGCCTACTTTTTTCCAACAGAATCTCGTTGGCAAAAACGTTTGCTCCTGCTTCAGCCCGAAGAGCTGACTGAGCAAGATGACGTCGTCATTGTGGGGTTCTTTGGGAAAATTAGTGCAGACGCGTCTCCAGAGGTGAAAGATCAAATTCTTACCATTGGTAAAACGCTATGCCAGCAGCTTTGGCAAATTCCTGAAATCTTGGCGTACTCCACTTGGTTGCTGGCTGATGAGCTCAATTATGCGAATTTGGTTGTGTTAAAAAGCGAAGATGCCATTGCCCAATGGCGTCATACGACCCCCCATATCAAAGCAAAAGATATCTTATCTCCCCAATATTATGACTGCGTTCGAATTTATAACGGCCGTTGTCATTTTGACCCCCATCAAGATCGGCGTGTGATTAACTTTATGCGAGTCAAATATTGGGATTATCGGGTGTCACCTACATGGCACGCCGTGCGTGATTTGGAGTTGAGCTATGGATAAAATTCTCTTCACACACTACTTGTCTTCAGTGATTGATCCCGCCTGCTACGCCATCATCACCCAGCTCGCTGATGATTTGCAGATGCCTGTGCATTATTTTGATCATTCTTGGGAAGAACGTATGGACTTTATTGAGGCACAACAGCCTCATGTGGCTTGGATTTGCGGATTGCTCCACGTCTATAAGTCGGCCCAAATTGATTGGCAATATGAGGCGGTTGCTGCTCCCTTGATGCGTGGGGATCGCTATCAACAACAGCCCGTTTACTTCACCGATCTTATTGTTCTGAAATCATCACCATTTGACTCAGTGGTCTCTTTGAAAGGCGCAAGTTGGGCGATAAATGAACTGACATCACTCTCTGGCTACCACATGATGAAATGCTGGATGGCTAAGTCG
>JANQSK010001168.1 GCA_028284105.1 Anaerolineae bacterium | reverse complement strand
ATTGTTCAGGTGGGCTACCTGCATATCGCCAGACAATCTCGTCCGTTTTGGGATCAATTTCAATGACTTGGGAGAAAGGGATAGAGAGAGGTCGTTTACGGCCGTTGTCAAAAATCTGAATATTTCCACCGGGGACAGGCGTGGCATGGTGCTGCATGCTAATTGTCGGATCCCCAAGTCGCCATGTGATTTCTCGTTTTTCAGGATCAATCAAAATCACCCGAGAGTTCTCACAAAGTGAACAGACAAACTGACCATCAGGCATTACACTGATACTGTTCATATGCGTCCATTCTCGCTTGCTTTGCAGTGGCCCAATCGGATCCTCAACAGGATCTAACATTTGCCAAGTATGCCAACGATCTAACTCATTTCCTGCCCGGTCAATACGAATAATGTCATCGCCAAACATCACCGGTGGAGGGGGCTGATTTCGATAACCTCCTTGCACCTTATTTGCGACTTCCGTAGGAAGCGGAGCCCATTCAGGAATCAAAATGGTGCCATCATCACAGTGAAAATAGTCGTGATGGATGCGTGGATTGTCATATTGCCATATCAGATTCCCATCCCAATCGTATTCACGCAAGGTTGTGACACCGCCCCCCATTTTTAAACAACGTAAATCAAGATCTGAAAAATCATCAGGCTCAAGTTGATTGGCTCGTTTTTGGGCCTCATTTGAAATGCCTGAGAGAAAGAGGTTTCCATTAGGTAGAAAGGTTGCCAAACTCGCTTCAATATCCTCAAAAAACCAGTTTTTAATCACCTTTCCATCCATATTGATTAGGAAAACGTCGGGGACGTTCGTGGCGGCAAAAAGTGTATACCCTTTGACGGATAAATTTGGATTGTGGTGGCTTAGGCCACTGGGTCTGAAAGCTGAATACCCCATTTAGGATGCCATTCCTTTCCGACGGGTTCCTTCCATAATGCGCTTCTCCCAAATAACCATAATGGGTGTCAAAACAATCGTCGGAGAGAGCCAAGCAATGAGTGCCATTGTTTGATTATTCAAATCAACATTAATCACAAAGAATGCCGTCGCAGCTGCAATGGATGCGCCCAACATTCGCGAGAGGTGTTGCGCAACGCGCTCTTTACCTTTTAAGCCACCTGATGAAATGTTTTTTCGATCTGTATTGGCATTGAATAGTCCAATAATGCCAAAAATAATAGCGACAATTGCTAATCCTTGTCCTTGCACCATCCAATACACACCAGCTGCCACAAATCCAATAAAAATCGGAAGGCTGATTAAAGGCACCCATTTTTCTAACGCAGTTGGTGTTCCTTTTCGATTGACTGCGTAACGCCACCCCATCAAAGCAAAGTAGAAGCTGAAAAGACTGACAAAAACCATGAACCAATTGATAGGTGTGCGAATAAATGAAAGTCCCATCCCTGTCACAAAGATGAGTGTCATGCCAAGCGTGAAAATACGCCCACCATAGATATGCCAGCTGTGATCCAAATCAGCCAGCTTCGTGACAATTGACGACACCATTGATAACAGCACAAATGAACCTGCCACAATGTGACCTATCATCAGAATTGTTCTCAAAGTTTCCATGAAACCCTCCTATTTGAGATGATGTATTTTGTTTTGAGTCTTAAATGTTGGTTATTTGCTTAGAAGGAAAGATCCAACACAAGAACGATTTATATCTTTTATGTTCAAAAAGGCTGAAAGTTATCTCGATTCTTATCAAAGTTGTTTCTTTCTGCTCATCTAGCTATTTATTTTCTTTTTCAAATCCGCAAGGATCATGCGACGGGCTTGCCGTTCTTCTTGTTTTTGGAGCCGAGTTGGAGGCGTGACGCGAACCGCACACTGCTCTGGGGTTAAGCGACATCGTTCACATGTTTCATTGATGATTTCGCGGGGAACGGCAGGATCGTTCGTGAATTGGATCACATTTTTGAGTTCACTGTCGACTCGGAAGCCCACAATGACGCTGGTGTTCATTTCAGGATTCAATCCTTCTGGTACTGAAAAACCAATACAGAAGAATTGGTCTCCAGATTCTAAGAACTCTGAATATTGCACGCCAATATGAGGTTTATCCAATAGCTTGGACACATTGGTGTGTTCCTTAATATCCCGCAACAAGCTGACAGAAAGCCAGCGACGACAGTAGTTTTCGTCGAGCCCGATACCTGTTGGCACCAACAGGCGATTCATGTTGAGTTGCCGAATGAGTTGATAGTTGCGACTTCCTCTGGGGTGCTGGAAGCGTAGAAAATGGAGTTTGATCCCAAAGAATTGAGGGATAAGCTCGCTAAAGCGATAGAGGAGCATGACTGGTGTGACATCATACTTCTTAAGCATATCGTAAAGCAATTCGGGTTTCCAAGTAGATTGGGCAAAGAAATGCTCCACATCGGGAAGCAACTGCTTACGAGGCATCAAAAGTGCACCGCCAAAGTAAGCAGCTCGGAAGTAGTTATGAATTTGCTGGAACGTCTCGATGTTGTCAGGAGGTGAGGTATAGACGCGATCTTTAATATTGAGATAGCGCGCACCTAACTCTCTTGCTAGAACAAAACGGGTCTGCTGAGGGTGCAGGGCGGGATTCAAAAGTAAGTGGGGCGTTTTCCCAGGAATAAGGACCGATCTGAATTTATGTAAAGCTGGCGTATTGGGAATGGTGTCGAAATCAAGCACGTAACCATATTTTTCCGTTAGGATTTTGGCCATGACTTCTTGATTGATCGGGGGTGCATCGTTGGTGAGATTAAACTCTTTGTCCACTTCTTTGGTGAACTGTTCAGCTGAATCTTCCAAATCTTGGAAGTAGTTTTCGTGGATTTCTTGATAAGCTCGGAGTGATGCGCGTAGAAAATCCTCCGTGTCTAGGCTATAGCGTCGCGTGAGCTCAAGCATGCCGTGGAGGAGTGCGCTTGCCCGGTCAGGCTGCCGGGTTAGCAAGGTGATAAGGTCGCTTGCTTCAAACCCAAACTCCTCAAATGGAAAGCGCTGAAACGCCGAAGAGGATAAGGTGGATTCAAGATAGGTTAGTGAAGGCTCTAGCTTAATAGAAACGAGTTCATCGTAGGTTTTA
>JANQSK010001162.1 GCA_028284105.1 Anaerolineae bacterium | reverse complement strand
CACCGTGTCCGCTGGCGGGAACCGTTTGCGCTTGCACTGGCGTCACGGTAGATGATTTGCAGTTCACATGGGACAGTGGCTTTCGCGAATTGGAGTTGATTAAACGCTCCACACTGGCAGGCACTGGCACGTGCCAAGGCTCAGCTTGTATCCCTTACCTGCGGAGTTTTATTGCCGATCGTGGTGGCGAATTACAAAAACCATTTACGGCACGGCCGTTAACCAGACAAGCAACGATGGGCGAAATTGCCGCCGGAGCCCATTTGCATCCCACGCACCAAACCGCGCTATATGAAGAGCACCTCAAACTAGGGGCACAGATGGAGCGTTTTGGGGCTTGGTGGCGACCATGGAATTACGGCAACACCCTTGAAGAATATTGGGCTGTTCGTGAAGCGGTATCCATCATGGATGTAAGTACCTTAGGCAAAATGACAATTCAAGGCCCTGATGCGCTCAACTTTTTAGAACGCCTGTATCCAACCCAAGTCCGCACCATTCGCCAAGGTCGTTCACGATACGTCCTCATGCTGGATGATCGCGGATACGTTCTAGATGATGGTATGGTTGCCAAGCAGGATGAAAATAAATACGTTCTAACATTTACCAGTGGCGGTGCTGGTTTTGCTGAGATGTGGGTACGCGACTGGTCAAGCTATATGGGGATGGATATCCGCATTTTGCCAGAATCAGAATCGCTTGGGGCCATTAATGTCACTGGTCCGCTGGCAAAAGAGCTCCTCAAACTCGCTGGCGTAGAAGATCCACCAACCTTTTTACAGTTCAAAGAGATGTCAGTCGCCGGTATCGATTGCCGCGTCTTTCGACTCAGCTTTACGGGAGAGATGAGCTATGAACTGCATCATGCCGCTAAAGATTCTGTTGCGCTTTGGCAAAAACTTCTTGAGCTCGGCAAACCGCTGGGCGTTAAACCGCACGGGCTTGAAGCGTTAAATATGCTCCGACTTGAAAAAGGGCATATTGTGATTGGCCAGGATACCGAAATGGATTCAACACCTCGCCGATTACACCATGAATGGATGTGTAATCTCAAAAAGGAGGAGAATTTCATCGGAAAAACGGCCGTTATTCGCACCAATCGAATTAAGCTAGACAAACAGCTAGTCGGGCTTGAACAAGCGGCTGATTACGCGCATGAGGGGGCAATCATTTGGCGTGTTTTAGAAAATGGGGAACGTGAATTTTCAGGCCACGTTACTTCATATACCTTCTCACCCGTTTTAGATAAAAGCGTCATGCTCGGCTGGGTGAAGCTAGTTGATGGCGAAATGCCCGACTCTTTAATCATTGAAGACGAACCGGCTCACTATGCTGACACACCTTTTTACGATAAGGAGGGACGCCGTGCACGCGCTTAAATCACTCATTCAATTTGAACGCCTTGAAATGACACGCATCATTTCAACTAAAGAGGCAATCAACCAGATTACTGTGCCTGCAAAGCATATCTTGCTCAGAATTGCACCTGATGAAGCGTATGTGTATCCAAAAACGGCCGTTTCTCTTGAGGATGAATGGGCAATTATCAAAACAGACTCTGGCTGGGCAGGTGCTTGGATTGAAATGGATACGGCCGTTTCCATATTTGAACACACCTGTGAATGGGAACTCCCTTCAAAACGTCCATCGTTAGCACAAGGGCTTGTGGCTGGTGTCCCTTCAAAAATCTGGTTTGAAGAAGATAAAGTTTTACTTTTGGTTCCGGCTTCTTTAGCAGCAGAAATGGAGGAGCGGGTGAACTTATGAACGAATTTCAAGAACGAAAAGTTAAATTGAAATGGCACGAGCCTAAAAAGAGCTACGATGTTGTCATCATTGGCGGCGGTGGTCATGGCCTATCCACGGCCTATCATCTAGCAACAAAACACGGCATCACAAATGTTGCTGTGCTTGAACGCAAATATATCGGCGGAGGGAACTCAGGTCGTAATACCACCGTGATTCGCTCCAATTACGGAATTCCTGAAGCGATCAAGTTTTATCAACGCAGTGTTGACCTTTATGCCCGTTTAGAAGAAGAAACTGACCGCTGGATCATGCATGCCCAAAAAGGCAATTTGGTGCTACTTCACAGCGAAGCAGCCGTTCGTGCAGAACGTGCTAAAAGTGAACTCAATCAAGCATTTGGAGCCAACACAGTCATGCTTACTCGTCGAGAGCTCAAAAGCCTAGTTCCGGAGATTGATTTAAACGGCGGTGGAAAATGGCCCGTTTACGGGGCAAGCTATCAACCTGAAGGGGCAACAGCACGGCACGATCGTGTTGTTTATGCACTTGCTGAGGGTGCCAATAAGCGAGGAGTGCATATTCATCAAAGAACGGCCGTAACAGGCTTGCTGATAGATGGAGACAAAGTCACTGGTGTCCAAACCAATTATGGCCCCATTGAAGCCGGCATCGTCATGAGTGCGGTGGGCGGACATGTTTCGACCTTAGCGGGTATGGCTGGTTTACGATTACCGATTGTTTCCCATCCGCTCCAGGCCTATGTCACAAACCATTATGAGCGAGACTTCAACGTCGTCATGGCCTCTTCTGCTTTGTTGTTTTATGTATCCCAAACGGCTCGGGGGGAAATGCTCATTGGAGCTGAAATTGACCGTCAACCGAGTTATTCTTATCGCTCCGGGCAACACTTTTTACAAAGCTGTGCCAAGCGAGCCATCACGCTGTTACCATTCCTCAGTAAGCTACGCGTGCTACGACAGTGGACCGGTATTTGTGACATGACACCAGATTATTCACCCATCATGGGGAAAACGCCGGTTGATAATTTTTTGATTACGACAGGTTGGGGAACGTGGGGCTTTAAAGCCATTCCTGTTGGAGGTGAGCAGATGGCGCAGCTTATTGCCACGGGCCAAACACCAGATTTGATCAAACCATTTTCTATTGACCGCTTCAAAAATGATCGTCTGATGGCTGACCGTGGTTCTGCAGGAACACATTAAAGATATGGAGTTGAACTGATGAGTTTACAACTAAACTGCCCAAACTGTGGCAAAAGGCCTGTCGAAGAGTTTGCTCATGGACACATGCCAGTCGTACCTGACTCAATAACTGATCCGGAAGAGTGGGAATTTAACCGTGCATTTTTACGCGACAACACCGAAGGGATTCAACGAGAAGCATGGTTCCATACCCATGGTTGCCGACGCTGGATGGTCGTTGAACGGGACACGCGGATTGATAGGGTCATTGAAAACTCTTCAGGAAATTGACACTTTGTTTTCGATATTATCGATCGTTTTACTTTTTATTTATTTACCTTGGCTAGGACTTTCCACAAAGGGCTTAAAATTAACCATTTTTCCAGATGAGAGTGCTTATCAAGAAGCATTAAGAAACTATCGGTTGAAAGTTACGATTTTTAGTTTGGGTCTCCCACTTGTTATTTTATTAATTTCAGTTCTTTTATTGTCTCTGTTTAATAGGGGCCAACTCAATGAAGAACAACTTTTATTCAGAATTGCTATTTGCCCACCGACTCTTTGGATCTATTCCATGGTAACTATCTTGTCCGTTCGTCGAAGACACCCTTGGAAAGGGTATTATTGACGATTGTTACGCAATTTGGTTTGTTGCTCCTTCCCTTTAGCGGCTATCATTTTTTGCGACCAAATACCCAAATTCGGAAATAGGCTCACTAATCTTGCCAATAAACGTCGCGATTCAGGAATACCAATTTCAAGCTGCTTCGTACGCATTACTTTGAGAATCGCTTTGACGACGTCGTCTGTTGTTAATGGTTT
>JANQSK010001127.1 GCA_028284105.1 Anaerolineae bacterium | reverse complement strand
ATAATAAATAGTGGTGCAATAAAAAGAAGTCCAGGTAATGTGACTGCGTAATCAAATGCAGCTTTGGCAAAACGACCAGCGTGATATGCTTGATTACCTACGGTTTTTGGTGCTACTTGTTCTTTTTGTACGATTGTCTTTGTTGCTGTAGATGCTTGTATCATTGTTCGCTTCCTTTAAGAGTATAATGCTATGACTTCGGTACTGTGCTTGCATCTAGCAATAGAATATGATCCGAGACTTACGGGACATCTAACAATCTTGGCGTAATCTTCTGCGTAAGAAAAAGGGGCAAAATCGAAGCAATTACTCTGGGAAATCGCATTGGAAGCAATACAAAAAAAACAAAAGGGACTTCATTTCTGAGGTCCCTTTTGCTATTAAAGAGAAAGATAACTAACGAATAATTACGTTGATAATGCAGCCTTCACTTCTTTTGTCTGCATACTGGCTCGTAAACTGATAACAAAACAGATTATTTCAATAATCATGAAGACAGTTAAACCAATAACAAGCCCTCCGCCGTTTGTCGCAGAGTCCAGGATGTCACTGATCTCACGGAAAATAGAACCCGCAAATGCCACTGCATAACCCGTTGGGTTACGAAGAAATACAGCAACCAATAGCGCAATTCCAAGCCCTGCATTGCGCCCTGCCCAAGTAACGGCAAGACTGTCTGCCCCGTTAACATATCCTATTGCCGTTGAGGGATCGATTATTGCTTGAACCCCTAAAAATGTGCCGCCTAAACCGACGAGAATGGCGAAAATTGTGATAATGAATGGAATACCTTTTGCACGAATCATGTTCATTTTATTTCCTTTATTTTGTTTATTCTTCAGCTTTGCTGATAGGTTTGGTTAAGTCTGGAGGTGCACATTTGGAATCATCACCTATGCAATCGACTGTGCCTGTTAATGCCATTATGGTTGGTCCATTGGCATCATCTTGCCCAATGACATGCGCGGACACGGTCATCTGAGCGAGATCAATGGCAATAACATCTGCACCCGTTTGGGTTGTAAAACTAAACAAGGTGATGTCATCGTTGATGATACTGTAAGTCGGTGTTTCTTTGGCAAGCATCGTCAGCATTTCTTCAGGCCCATGCACACAATCCCAATACAAAATGCTGTCTTCAAACTTCAGTCGGAATGTACCAACGAGTGAACCATCAGGCGCGCGATAGCTGTAGTGAACAATTTTATGGTTGAGTTTGTTCGGGATGGCCATCCTTAAACCTCCAGTTGTTACGGCCGTAAACTTCCTGCCATTTAGGACAATGTTTCATATCAATTCTCCCGTTCCCTTGTCGGGTTGATTATTTCGATATGTTCAGTTTATCGGGGGTGAAGAGCGATAGAAGAAAAATTGTTCGGGGATTGCGGCACTTTTTACGGAAGTTTGCTGAATTTAAGGTCTTGCTACAGGTAGCGGCTGCGAAATTGTTTGGGAGTATTGCCTGTTTCACGTTTGAAAAAACGACCGAAGTAGCTAGCGTCAACAAAATTGAGCGAATCGGCAACTTGTGCAATTGTCTTTTCAGAATGGACTAGCATTCGTTTGGCCTCAAGCAATCGTTGCTGTCGTAAGAGTCGTCCTGCTGAGAGTCCAACCACCTCTTTGGTTGTTTCTGATAAATGCCCCACAGTGACTCCCAAATGATTGGCGTAATATCGGAGCTCTTGTTCTTCAGTGGCCTTTTCTTTAAGTAGCTGCTGAAATTGATGAGTGATTCTTTGACCGGCTGTGAGATTAAGTTGTGGATGAAGTTGCTCCTGTCGCCGCTGCGCCATGATCAAAATGAGTTGAAGCCGTGCAATGATTGCTTCAATCCAGCCAAGCTGAGTTTTTTTATATTCTTGAAAAAGACCTAGAAATTGTTGGTTGATAACGGCCGTATCTTCATCAGTAAAAGTTAAAGTTGAGAGATTTTCAACGGTATCAAAGGGATAAATCTTTGTCAGGAAGCGATCAGAGCCTCCAAGCATAAAGAGTGCTTCCGTAAAATAGATATAGTAACCTCGGAGTGGCTTATCCTTTTGATTGGGTAAATTCCAAAATTGCACTTGCCCCGGTGCGATAAGGTGAAGCTGATGAGGCTTTAGCGATTGCTTCTTAAAGTCAATGACAATGTCTCCCTGACCTTCAATAATCCATATGAGTAGAAAAAATGTATGACGCCTTGGTTGTGGAGAAAGAGCCTCTGATAGGACGCCTTCAGGTGCTGTTGGTAGTTCAGCAACTGTAAACGGAACGCGGGCTTCTGTTGCATTAGAAAGATCGACTGTTTTAATCGTAGACATGACTCACATCTTCAAAAGGATTCTGAATTTGTAGTTTAAAAGGAAACGGCCGTTGAAAATAGTTCAAAAAGACTCTGTTTCTGGTACTTTTTGTGGAAAAGCTCAAACTTGGTCCTTGGGCAATTGAATTGGGATGGCTCTTCCTCTGGGCAACAGCTTGACAAGCACCCGTCTGTTGATATGTTTAGCCTAAATAAAACAAACTCAGACGAAGGAACTAATAAGGAGAAAAAATGGCTCATATTCCCCCACTACCTCGTGAAGAACTCCCTCAATATGAGGAACTTTTTGAACGATATGATCGCATTCGCGGCTTTTTGCCCAACTCAATCTTAACAATGGGACGACGTCCAGGCATTGCAGATGCATTTATGCAGTTGAATCAAGCAATTTTGTATGAAGGAACAGTGTCTGAGCAGCTCAAGATGCTTGTGAGCCTGATCACCTCAGCCGCAACCGGTTGTAAATATTGCCAATCACACATGACCAATCTTTCGAGTGTGTATGGGGCAGAGGATGACAAAATTCGGGCGGTATGGGAATATCAAACAAGCCCCCTGTTTTCAGAAGCTGAACGCGCCGCATTGGATTTGGCGTTTCATGCTGCCCAAGTGCCCAATACCGTTTCGGCCGAACATTTTGACGCGGTGAAGAAACATTTCAATGAAGCTGAAATTGTTGAACTTGTAGCGTCCATCTCGTTATTTGGGTATCTCAATCGATGGAATGATACGAT
>JANQSK010001120.1 GCA_028284105.1 Anaerolineae bacterium | reverse complement strand
GATGCTGATGTCGCGTTGGTCTATGTGGGTTTGAATGGCGAATGGGAAAGTGAAGGGCATGATCGACCTGATATGGAGCTTGTAGGTGAACAAGTTGACCTTATCAAAGCGATCTCAAAAGCTAACCCAAACACGGTTGTTGTGCTACAAACGGGATCGCCGATCACCATGCCGTGGATAAATGACGTTGCAGCCGTATTGCAAGCATGGTTCCCTGGCCAAGAAGTGGGCAACGCTATCACGGATGTTCTCTTTGGGGATGTCAATCCATCAGGCAAGCTGCCCCAAACTTTCCCCGTCCGATTAGAAGACAATCCTGCTTTTATCAACTATCCTGGCGAAAACGGCCGTGTGACATACGGAGAGGGTATTTTTGTCGGGTATCGCTACTATGAAATGAAAAAGATCCTCCCCAACTTTCCATTTGGGTTTGGTCTTTCTTACACCACATTTGCTTTGGACAATTTACAGCTCAATCAGCAAGAAATCAGTGAAGAAGACACACTTGAAGTTTCAATCGAAGTCACCAACACAGGGGATGTGGCGGGGGCTGAAGTGATTCAATTGTATGTGCGAGATGTGGCGTCGTCCTTAGTACGGCCGTTAAAAGAGCTCAAAGCATTTGACAAGCTTTATCTTGAATCAGGGGAAACTCAAACGGCTAAAATGACATTAACGCATAAGGCGTTGGCCTACTTTGATGATCTCAAAATGAAGTGGGTTGCCGAAGCGGGCGAGTTTGAGATTCTAGTAGGCACCTCCTCTGAAGAAATTTTAGCAACAGGCACCTTTACGCTTACTGAAACAGTTCAATTCGGGGGTCCCATCGTCAAAGGAAAAATCGTGCTTTCATTAGACAACACGATTGGAGAGCTACTCGAGAATGAACAAGCAAAAGCTGTCTTAAATGCCCAGTTCCCCGGCATGCTTGATAATCCACAATTACAAATGGCCCTCGGCATGAAGCTCCCCCAACTGGCTCAATTTGTGCCTGATGTGTTCACCGAAGAGGCATTAACGGCCGTTGCCAATAGTCTTGCCGCAATTGAGTAATCAATCATTGAAATAAAAAAAAGGCTGTCGAGGTCGTTCACCTTGACAGCCCTTTTATTCATCAACTACCGCGTTTCAGTCACCTTCTTCAATCCACGGGGCGAATCTACATCAAAATCTCTGACATAAGCTAAATGCATCGAAAACATTTGTCCCGGCACAATATTCACAATGGGTGATAACCATTCTGGAACAGACGTTGGCAATTTCAATGGGATTCGAGCCATCTCCAAAAGCGCATCATCATCGCTCAAAACAATAAGCTCCACCTGCTTATCCTTCACAACCTGAGCAAACTCCTTCATTTCTGGTAGCATTTTGCCCGTTGGCGCAATCAGCAAGACTGGGAAACTAGGCTCTAAAACGGCCATTGGCCCATGCAAGAAGTCTGCACTGCTGTAGGACTCAACAATAGAATAAGTGAGCTCTTTCATCTTGAGTGCCGTCTCAAATGCGGTCGCATAGTTAAATCCACGACCAATCACGACACAGCGACTCATATAGCGATAACGAGGCACGATTTGGGCAATGGTGTCATTCATGGATAGCGTTTTGGAAACGGCCGTTCCTACTTCCTGTAACTGTGCTGCCATTTCGGCACTGTCAGCAAGCTTTGTACTGAGAAGCGCGATAGCAGCTAGTTCTGAAGTGTATGTTTTGGTTGCGGCGACTGCCAGCTCTTCCCCTGCACACAAATCAATTACAAAATCACCCGCTTGGGCTAAATCAGATTGGGTGTTATTAGTAATAACGGCCGTTAATGCCCCTTGCTTTTGTGCTTCAGCCAAAACCGCCACAATATCAGGACTCTTCCCGCTTTGGCTAATGCCAAGCACCAGTGCGTTTTGAAAGCGTGGGGGCGCGTTGTAAATCGAAAAGAGGCTCGGCGTTGCCAATGACACAACCAATCCATTTTTAGCTCCGAAAAGATATTGTGCATAGCGGCCAGCATTATCACTTGTTCCCCGCCCTGCAATAACGACATGTGTAATTTGTCTCTTATTTATTTCAGCAACGAGCTGTGTAATGGTTTCTTCTTGTGCTGCCATCATCTTATTGAGCACGGCAGGTTGTTCATGTATTTCTTTATATAGATAGCTATTTTCAATCATGTCATTGTCCTTGAAGGCAACAGCGTTTATTGCCCTTCTTTTTCAAAATAGGCACGTGCGGCTAATGTCCAAAGCTGGGGATCACAAGAGGTGCTGTTTAAATCTGTTGCCAAACTCAATGTTTCAGGCGCTGCAGTCTGAATAAGGGGAACAACACGATTGCACACAGTTGCGACGTGGGGCAAATTAAAAATGACCGCACCCATATGAATCATCCCCTGCTCAAATGGCCAAACCGTTTTGGCATGATAATCATACGCTACGGCATCAGCCAGCTCAGCTGCCATTACCAAATAACCGATCTCACTTTCAAGCTGCTTTGACTTTTCTACAATCGATTGAAGATGCGCCTGTGGAATATCCCCAGGTTCCAAATAGGCCAACATATGCAGAGCATCAGAGGTGAGGATGGGCATTTGTCCCATGCCATCCATTGCTGAAATGTAGCAGCCGAGTGAATCATCCCAAAGCAGAGCGAGTGCTTCAAGCATTTTTGACGCCAAACTTTGCATTGCATCAGACTCAATTATTCGGCCCATTGCCCGTAAACCCGCTAAATTTTGCACATGTGCCAAAGTAAATACAGCAGGCCAAACGGTTTCTCCATTAGGACGGCCGTATAACACGGAATCTTTCCAATAGGTCACTTTTAATGCAAATTGGTCAGCCCCACAATATTTAGGGGACTCTTCAAACAGGTAATCATCTCGTAGATGGGATTGGATGTAGGTGACGGCTTTAGAAACGGCCGTTTTCAGCGAATCCAGTATCTCCTTATCGCCCGTCCATTCGACGTATTTTGCTAACCCATAAAGCCACAGGCCCGTTGTATCACATCCATTAAATTGCGTATTATGGTCTCTTAATGGAAATCCAGGGTATTCATGAAAAATCTTCC
>JANQSK010001114.1 GCA_028284105.1 Anaerolineae bacterium | reverse complement strand
GTTGCGGCTACCGCAAGGCGGTACGTTCGAAGTTCTGAACCAGATGAAATTGTTCCTTGGTTTTCAGCCACGAGTTGAGCAACTCGTTCAGTCATGCCATCCAAGTCTACAGGAGGTAATTCAAACGCTTTCTGAGATGGGGTGAAGTCACCTTTGTGGTAGCTAATGTAATGCTCCACGTCCCAGCGGCTATAGGGATCAATATAAATTGTTCCATTTTGACTCATTATCATGGCGTGGAAGCCGTGAGGGGTCCAATCTAAACGAGCAGTCGCCGTGGGGTCATCAACGCCTTGGGCAATATACGTTTTGATTTCAGGAAATTTTACGGCTAAGCCAGGTTCCATTATGGGGGATTCAATGACACGAAAACGGCCGTTTTCACCGTTAGGCAATGGCAACTCGACCAAGACTCCATTTGTTTGCCGAAGACCTAGCACTTCCATTGGAGCTTGAGCCAACTGAGCACGTAACTGCATCGTATCAGCTCTCAACAGACGATATTGTTCGGGCACAATTTGACGATTCATATCCTCACCTCGAAGAGATGATTCTGAGATATCCTGCCAAACGCCTACTTCTGAAGACACAAAGGAGGGTAATAATAAAAAGCCAATCAATATCAATACAACAAATAAAATGATAAATAATGTTTGAAATGAAAATCGATATTTGGAATTCATAATTATTAAGGGGCGCATCAATGATGCATACGTGGAGACTGCTGAAATTCAAGGTTCTATTCTGATTTACTTTCAGCTTACGAAGGACAATAAATAACTACAACAGCACACATTATGATGAGAACTATCAATGTTGCAAGACGCAAATGCTAAATTAGGACTATGTCTTAAAATGAAAAAAGGGCGATTCTTGCATATTTTTATGCAAGAATCGCCCAAGAACACTCTATAAAGAGCAATTTCTAACTATCTATCTAGCAGAGGTAGGTAAACAGAATAGATATCATTCACAACGAATACTTGAATAGGCACGACATGTGGAGAGCCTGTTGCCTCGGGATCATCCGCTGTAAAGGTCAGGGTTGTACTGTAACTGCCAACTGCCAAACCCGTCGTGTCAAGGGTTATATCAATTGATGTCACACTATCATCCCCACTCATCAGGCTTACTGTTGGCGTAACCGTATCATTCGTGTCTAAAACGGCCGTCCAATTTAATGAGGGTGTCAAAGAAATACCAACCGTTTGGGTTAAGCTTTCTGGCGTGCCGACTTCAGACATCAATGCTATTGAGGTTGTATCAATAGACATCGCTTTTTCAACAGTCAGCACAGCGTCATCCCAATAGACATCATTGTGCTTGACTGGAACGTCTGGGCGAGAGTAGGCAAAAACCGTGATGGTTTCTGCTTGCGCTATGGTTTCAATTTTAAATAAGCCAAATTCATCATACTGCATGCGTTCATCGCTCCAAATGATGTTTGGACTTTCCCAGTCGGTGCCTCCTGTGGGATCAATCCCCACCTTTTGAAATAATGAACCATGATCATTTGGATCACTTAAAAAGCCCGGCAAGGTCAAACGTGACGACCAAGAGTGTCCGTAGATGCTAAAACAGTAATTACCACCCACAATAGCTGATTGCTGTTGATAAAACCCAGCTTCATGCGTACTCCAAAACGAGAAATAGTGCTGTGATTTATCCCCTGAATAAACGCGCGGCGGCTGCTCATGGGGTAAGGAGGGAACATATTCTGGTTGAATATTTTCCCAATTTTCATTGCGAGGTGTGTTTCGCCAGTAAGGGTGCCATCCATCAGCTGTTTTGACCCGTTCACAGTATTGGTTGGGTTCGTTGACGTCCCATGTTTGGCAGTCGGGATGCCCAGGGGCGGGCATGACGTAGGGTTCATACTCCCCTTCAAAAGAGGGATTGGTCAGCAGGTTGGTACCCACACAAACTTCATCAGGCACATTTGATTTCGCCTGTTCAATAGAGGCTTGGGTTGTCACTTCAGATTGCGCAAATGCGGGGGTCTGTTTATTGATTAATACGGCCGTTAAACCAATAAAACCTATAATCAGAGGGAAAAAGATCAAATATTTCTTCATACGATACTCCATTTAGCGATGCAAGACACATACTTGATCGTACGCTGATTAAATATTTTTAGCGTGACCCAAGCGTGAAATCTACACTCTTTTTCCCCATTCTTCACGAAAACCAGTGATTCAATAACTAGAAATTGGCGTCGTCAAATTGTTGTTAGCGCCAAAACTCACACCTGTTTCGCAATTACAAGTATGTCAAATTACCAAGTATAATCGCCATAGGAAGAAGGAGATAGATATGAAGCGGTCTACAAAAATTGGTCTTGGAATTGGTGGTTTTATTATCTTTTTAATTGCTGCAGTTGTTATTGCAGGATTTGTGGTGGTTAAACGGCCGTTGCCTGACACTACGGGCACTGTCAATCTAGCAGGTCTACAGGAACCCGTTGAAATTTTCCGTGATGAATATGGGGTGCCACACATCTATGCTGAAAACGAACACGACCTCTTTTTTGCACAAGGGTATACCCATGCCCAAGATCGCTTTTGGCAAATGGAATTTTGGCGTCATATCAGTGCCGGTCGTATCTCCGAAATTGCTGGACAAGCTACAGTCGATTCTGACATCTTTATCCGCACAATGGGTTGGAATCGTATTGCGGAAGAGACATTAGCCTACTACGAAGAGAATGAGCCAGAGTTGATGGCGGTCCTTGAAGCATATGCAGATGGCGTCAACGCCTACATTGACGAGAATCAAAACAATATCTCCATGAACTACACTGTTTTGGGATTGGTTAATGAACAGTGGGAAATTGAACCATGGACGCCATTACACACCATCGGATGGTCAGTTGTGATGGCAGATGATTTAAGCGGGAATTGGAGCGATGAAGTTCGGCGTGCCAATCTCATCAAAGAACTCGGAGCCTCCACTGTTGCCAACTTGCAACCCTTCTATCCATACGATTCAAGACCTGTTATTGCGCCAACAGATGAACATTTTATTGATGGAGAAGAAGCTGCAATCTTACAGGAAGCGGTGCTGGATACGGCCATTGATTGGAGCAACGTCAGCACAACCTTGATTGGATCCAAACCTGAGTTAGGTTATCTCGGAGCGGGTGAATTTATTGGCAGCAATAACTGGGTCATTCATGGTGACCATACCCCAACAGGCATGCCGCTTTTGGCTAATGATCCTCACCTTGGCATTCAGATGCCCTCCATTTGGTATGAAGTGGGCTTACACGCCCCCGGTTTTGATGTGACGGGCTTTTCATTTGCTGGCACACCCGGTGTCATCATTGGCCATAACGAAAACATTGCCTGGGGAGTCACCAATGTTCGCCCAGATGTGCAAGATGTGTATATCGAAAAGATCAATCCCAGCGATCCAAATCAATATGAATTTGAAGGGGAGTGGTTAGATATGGACATTATTGAAGAGGTCATCAAGGTGAATGGTGGGGAAGACATTGTCCTTGAGGTCCGCACAACCCATCATGGCCCCATCATCAGTGAGATTGTCGATGGTGCAACCGATATGCTTTCCATGAAGTGGACAGCTCAAGAGCCCAACAAACTTTTTGCTTCGATTATGGGCTTGAATCGGGCAGAAAATTATGAAGAGTTCCGTGAAGCGCTTCGCAATTGGGATGTGCCTTCTCAAAATATTGTCTACGCTGACATTGAAGGAAACATCGGCTACCAAATGCCAGGTCTTGTCCCAATTCGCAAAGATGGGAATGGGCTAATGCCCGTACCAGGTTGGACTGGAGAATACGAATGGGACGGCTGGCTTGAGTATGAAGAGCTACCAGCCCTCTTTAATCCCGAACAGGGCTACATCGTAACGGCAAACCATGCGGTTATTGATGAAGATTATCCCCATTTCATCAATCTCTATTGGTCAGATGGGAATCGTGGACAGCGCATTACAGATATGATCGAGGCTGAATTAGATGGCGACGGAACCGTCTCTTCTGATGATATCGGCCGTATTCAATTCGATTCTTACTCACTTTTGGCAGAAGCTTATGTACCGCTCCTAGACGGATTATCGAGTGATGATCCTGATGTACAAGCAGCCTTGGAGCGCTTAAGAGGATGGGATTACCAGCTACGTCGAGATAGTGTTCCTGCGGCACTTTTTGAAATTTTTAGAATGCAATTAGCATTTGCTGTACTTGAAGATGACGTTGGGGAAGACAATGTGGGTCGCTTTGGTGGCGCAGTTCTTTTCCATCAGCTCGCAGATGATCCAGGTGCGGTCTGGTGGGATGATCAAACAACCGACGTTACAGAATCACAGCAAGATATTCTATTAACGGCCGTTT
>JANQSK010001113.1 GCA_028284105.1 Anaerolineae bacterium | reverse complement strand
CCACTGCCTACATGAAAACCTACACCGAACCGATGACACGCATTGAGGCGTCTAGCTGGATTCTCGATAATGTGCCCAGTGGCGTTTCGATTTGGTATGAGGCTGAAGGTGAAGAGCGGCAAATACAGCTCCCTATGCGCCAATTTGAGTTCAATGAGGCCAATAATAGGCTCTTTTTACGCGAGATCATGCCTGTGGATGGCACGATTACGGCCGTTCAGTTGAATTATGCCCGTCAACAAACGCCAAGTGATGTCTTATTTGAGCTCAGTTATGGTGATGGGTCACAACTGCAATCAATGACCGTTGAAGCGACGCTCTCAACAGAACGTCAACCAATTTTGTTTGATTTACCAGACACGGCCGTTTCAGCCAATCAAGCGCAAGAAGTAACCATTACCTTATTGGAAGGGAATCCTGTTCAAGCAGATGCCAGCCACATTTTTACAGAGCATTGGGATGATTCAATACCCGTAGGCATAGACGGCCGTAATGCATGGGGCAGCTATTTTGTTGCCACAGGCGGCGGGCCTCTCCCAGTAACCCATTTAGATTCCCCTCAAAAGCGGGATGATTTGATGAGTTGGCTAGATGAAAGTGACTACATCGTCTTGAGCAGTCAACGTGCCCTGTGGAGCTTACCACGCATCCCAGCCTCCTTCCCCATGATGATTACCTTCTATGACAATCTCTTTGCGGGAAACATGGGTTTTGAATTAGTGGCTGATTTCCATGCAGATTTTCACGCTGGGCCTCTCTATTTGAGCGACACAACGGGCCAATTTAGCTGGGGTGAACCACCCACTGTTGGATGGCCACCACCTGGTGATTTAGCTGCCGAAGAAGCATTTAGCATTTATGATCACCCTCCAGTCTGGGTCTTTGCAAAAACAGATAACTATTCTCGAGAAAACGCCCTAAATATTTTGGGACAGATTGATTTGGGACCGAATGCTGTCAGGTTTATGACACCGGGTGAAGCAACAAATGCCAAAAATGGGCTCTTACTCAGCGAAGAAGACCAAGCGTTACAACAACAAAACGGTACATTTAGCGAAATCTTTAATGTGAATAGCACACTGGCAACTGATCCCGTGATGGCAACTGTTGTTTGGTGGTTAGCCGTCATCGCCATCGGCTGGCTCTCTTTCCCGCTTACCGCTTTTGTGCTTCGTGGATTACCCGATAAAGGGTTTGCGTTCGCACGTATTCTTGGGCTGTTGCTGATCAGTTACTTTGGCTGGTTAATGGCCAGTTTCCAATGGCTACCCAATAGTCGCAGCACCTATGTGATAGGTTTAATTTTATTAGGCGTTGCCAGTCTTTTTATTTTTATTTCGCGTCGGCAAGAATTAACTCAATTTATTCGTCAAAATTTAAAATACATCGGGGCAGTTGAGCTATTCTCGCTAGTGCTTTTCCTCTTCTTTATCGGGGTCCGGGTTCGTAATCCTGATTTGTGGCACCTCTTTTGGGGTGGTGAAAAGCCGATGGACATGACCTATTTTACGGCCGTTCTCAAATCAACCAGTTTCCCTCCATATGACCCTTGGTATGCTGGCGGTTATCTGAACTACTACTACTATGGTTTTGTATATGTTGGTAGCTTAACCAAACTTCTTGGCATCATTCCTGCCATTGCTTATAACCTCAGCGTCATTATGATTTTTAGCTTTACTGGATTAAGTGCATTTGGAGTTGCCTATAACCTTGTGGCTTATCGTCAAGAAAACAAACCAGAAAAAGCTGAATCAAATGTGAATTATTCAGTCATTGCTGGTGTCGTTGCTGGCCTCATGGCTGTTTTGATCGGTAACCTCTCTCAAATTGGGGTCATGCTGAGAGCGTGGCGTGCTACTGGTGTTAACGTGCTCAACTCAGGCATCACCGGTTTAGATAACTTCTTCCAAACGATTGATGGGGCTTTCCGCGTCCTTAGACCTGGGCGCGCAAATATCCCCGTTCAAGATTGGTTTTGGACAGCGTCCCGAGCGATCAATGTAGAACCGGGGGAAGTTGGCCCTATTACAGAGTTCCCGTATTTCACTTTCTTATATGGTGATTTACATGCTCATATGATCACGCTTCCTTTGACCATGCTCGCAACGGCTTGGGCGATATCGCTTGTTTTAAGCGCCGCTCGTGGTCATGATTTTAGCTGGTGGGAAACGGCCGTTGTGTGGGGCATTGGGGCAATCTCCATTGGCGTGCTACAAGCTTCAAACATTTGGGACTTACCAACCTACCTAGTGATTGGCATTCTCGCCGTAATCTACACCGCCTACTTGCGAAATCAACAAATTTGGTCAGTGAAACTATTTGCCCAAATCATTGTGCAATCTATCGTCTTAGTCGGTTTATCTTTACTCGCTTTTTATCCCTTTAGCGCCAATTTTGGTGCGGGATTCACTTCAATTGGATTCTGGGAAGGGTCACACACCTATTTAGCAAACTACCTGTCTATACACGGCATCTTCTTATTCTTTATTGTGGCCTACTTAATCATTGAGTTCCGTGATTGGGCACGCACCATCACGACGGATGATTTGCTTGAATGGCGATCATCTAGCTATTTGGTGTTAGCCATCGCTTTTCTATACATTTTGATTTTGCTTCTGCTCTATATGCAAACCTACTGGATTGTGCCGGTCGCCTTAACCATCACCGTTTGGGCTGGTTTACTCAGCTTGAGAGCAGCGCTTCCACCTCACCGTCGAATTGTGCTTGTCCTCATTGCCTCAGCCATTGCGCTCACGATTTTTGTAGAGTTTTTCATTGTCGAGGGAACCGTTCAGCGTATGAATACCGTCTTTAAGGTATATATGCAGGTTTGGATGATGCTAAGCGTGATTGGTGGTGTAACGGCCGTATGGGTTTGGCAGCGCATCAAAACCAAAGAATCGATTAGAACGATGTGGCAAACGGCCGTTGTTATTTTAGCGGTTGGTGGGCTTCTTTATCCGCTACAAGCAACCGCTGCTAAGTGGAACATTCGTGACGGAGCCACTCAACCTTTAACGCTCAACGGCATGGAATTTATGCGCTATGTCACATACGGTGAACCCAACGGCACGGTAGGGCTTGATTACGACTATGATGCCATTTTGTGGATGCAGCACAATGTGCCAGGTTCACCTGTCGTCGCTGAGATGGTCAGCCGCAACTACTATCGCAGCATGGGCAACCGTGTGGCCATGTTCACAGGATTACCTTCTATTATTGGCTGGGCAGGTCATCAAGATCAGCAAAGAGCGGCCGTTCCCACCCGAGATGTTGGTGGGCGTTACAACGACGTTGAACGATTGTTTAATACAACACAGGTCGTTGAAAAGCTAAACATTATTGATAAATATGACGTTGGCTACATTTACGCGGGTCAACTTGAATGGGTCTCTTATGATCCCAATGGTCTAAACACGTTCGATCAGATGGTCGACATGGGGTACCTCGAAGAGGTTTACCGAAACGAAGGTACAAGTATTTATAAGGTTATAAACTAGGCAATATGTGATGCCTATCAGTTACTAAAACATGCTTTCATCTACTGACATTTTTGCCCTCTTACGCTGGTGGCTTGCTTTAAGCGGCATCGGTTTGGCTGTCATGCCATTAACCTTTGTCCTGTTCAAACGGCTTCCTGACCGAGGCTACACGTTCACCAAAGTTTTAGGCTTACTTTTAGTCAGCTATCTCTTTTGGATATTGGGGAGCCTTGGTTTCATTGGGAACAACCTTGGGGGCATTCTCTTTTCTTTAGCTATCGTGATTGGTATTTCGGGTTGGATGATGTCTCAGCATCAAGCAGAGATACGCCAGTGGCTTCAAGATAACGGCCGTTA
>JANQSK010001089.1 GCA_028284105.1 Anaerolineae bacterium | reverse complement strand
ATAAGCAAGGAGATAAAAATATGACGAAGCTAAGAGACTTAATCATCGTTCTGCCTGGGGTAATGGGCAGCGTTTTACAAAAAGATGGTCGTGATCTTTGGGGAGCAAGCAGACAGGCCATCGCCGGTTTCCTCTTTGCACGCTCTAGAGCTTTAAATGATCTTAAATTGCAAAATGATGATCCCACTATTGACGATATTGGCGATGGTATTACTCCGCATAGGGTTGTTGACGACATCGTATTGCTACCAGATTTTGTAAACATCTTAGACGGTTACACTGGAATTCGAAAAATGATTCAATCGAAGTTTGATGGTGTAATTGCTGGAACGATTCATGAATCCACGGCGGCTAACTATATTGAATTCCCATACGATTGGCGACGCTCTAACCTCTATAATTCACGCAAGTTAGAAGAACTCATCGACGAGCGGCTCCCCCTGTGGCGTGAGCACTCGGGAGCTGAAGATGCCAAGGTAATTATTATTGCTCATAGCATGGGCGGAATAATCAGCCGCCATTGTTTAGAGGTCAGAAACAATTGGAGCAAGTGTAAAGCTCTTTTTACTCTAGGCTCTCCTCACCGAGGATCTTTAAACACTCTGAAAATTGTGGCCAATGGCAAGAAAATCCTGGGTATTGATTTAACCGAAGCTGCTCGTTCATTCCCACCCCTTTATGAGATGCTTCCCATTTACCCGGCTGTATTTGCTGGAGCTGAGGCTCAACGAATCGACGAGATTGATAACTTTCCAAATATAACCAGAGAAAAAGCAGAAAAGAGTTTAGAATTTCTGAGATCAATCAATGATGCAGCTGCGCAGAATCAAACCGATAACGATTATTTGAGAAATGGGTATAAGATGATCCCCATCGTAGGCACTTACCAACAAACACATCAAACTGCTGAAATCGATGCGAATGGGATCGTTACTGTGAGTCGAAAACCACCAACAGGCATGGAAGCAGGGCTAGTCCATGGTGATGGAACGGTTCCTTTTGTTTCTGCAATTCCAGCAGTAGCAGCTGGGGATTTTCGAGATATTTATGTCGCAGAAAAACATGGGGCACTGCAAAACAACAACACGGTATTAGATTACCTGTATCAAATGATCGAACGGATGCAAATTGATATCTCACAATGGCAAAATATCGGTCTTGATCAATCTGGCGGTTTGGGTAAACCGGCTATGGGTCTCGATATGCCTAATTTTGTTGGACCCAATGAATCTTTTAAAATTCAGGCCAACATTCACAATTTTGATGCCACACAACCCTTAACAGTTCGCGCGAGACTGACAAATAGTGAAGACAATCAACGGACTAGTCAGGAACTAACAAAAAACAGTGATAACGTTTGGGAAACATCATTCGACGAGTTGCCTGACGGGCTTTATCGTGTAGAACTTACTGCCAACCACGCCGATATTAACTCAGTACATGATGCTGTTGCAATTGTGCGCTCTACAGAAGACGTAGAAGGAAATTAGGAGAATAAAATGAGCTGGGATCCCTGGTCTACATCAAACTTTTCAAATTTGGCAAAATATATTTTGCCAGAACATAGTGGTTCAATTGCCAAGCTATATCTACAGCAGAGTACATTGTCAGCACATATGCACGGTTCTGAGGGAAGGCGTGCCCTGATACGTTCACTATATAATGAGATTCGTTTTCGCGAACAGCCCATAAAATATAATTTTGAACCATTGCACTGGAATCGTAGCCAGCAAAAAATACGTACCCCTTCGGAAATATTAGTTTCTCCTGGGGAGGGGACGTGTTTAGATTTAGCGCTTTTATTTTCTGGTTTATCAATTTTATATGAATTGATTCCAATCGTGGTATTGATTGAAAATGATTCCGTACAGCATGTCGTTGTGATGATCTCGTTGGCACATTCAATTCGAGACAAATGGGATAGTGGACATCGGAGCAACTTTTTAGAAAAAGGTTTTATTGAAGATAAGACAACCATCTTGGAATTAATAGAAGATGGGCTCTATTTGCCTCTTGAGTGCACCGGTTTTTCTAGAGTAGATCAAACGCTGCCGGGGCTTGAAGGGCAAGGCCGCACAGAAAGTGGGTTCCTTGATTTTGAACGTGCTGTGCAAGTAGGCATGGAACAAATTCAAACTCTTGATTTACGAACTGCTTTAGACGTTTATGCGCTTGTCCAAAAATTTGGGGAAACACCTTTTGTTCTTAAAGAACCAGAATATAATGGTGAGGAGTTAGCCCAAGTTCTCTTGACAGGTATTCAAGTCAATTCAGAAGTGCTCTTAGAACAAATTCGGTCTGTATTTACTGAACATGATACAACGACACTGTTTTTATTGGATGAAATTAGAAAAGACAGAAATAAACTTACTCAGTTTATGGAACCATTATTGGAAAGCCTAACAAAGAAGCTTGATGAAGACAGAGACAATTATGATAAATTAGCAAATTTGGTCCAGGGCTCTGGAATTCAAGTGAATGGCAATAATGTCGTGTTAGCCGTTGGAAATAATGCCCGAGCTTTAGGGGCCGGAGCTGTTGCAGTTGATGGAGATGTTACAGGCCCTATCATTACAGGTGACAACAATCAAGTTGGAGATTAAGTCATGAATAGCCATGAACTATCTAAAAAAGTGATCGCATTATTGGGCAAAAAGCCGGCCAATCAATCGCTATTTGAATTGTTACAGCAGATATTAAAAGAAGATGTCGCCGCCCTCTCAATTTTAAACATGATTGAGAAGGATCCCGCTAATCTAAATGCATTTAAGACCCCTTTAGATAACACACTCAATCAAAGATTGAGTCATGATGAAGAGGGCTTTAACAAATTAGCTTCTTTGATTAAACAATCCGAGCAAACTCCAAGCACTCAAAACACAAACATATCTGTCCAAGGAGATGACAATGTAATAGCCCAAGGCGATGGTGCCACTGCAGTGGGTAAGGGAGGCGTCCTCGTTGGCGGGAATGTTTCAGGCACCATCATTACGGGTAGTGGAAATACTGTCAATAGTATTTCACAAAAGGGCGCTGGAGAGATCAATTTTGATAAGTATGAAAAAAAGAAAAATCGACCCAAAATCTTAGGTGATCCTTATGGTGGAGACAAGATTTCGGTAGGAAATGTGACCGATTCGGGCTATATCATTACAAAAGAGGTTCGCGACACTCTAAATCGGGCAGACGTTTTTGAGTTGAGTGGTGAGGATAGAGGCATCCTCATTAATATTAATAAGACCCTCGATGAAATGCATGCATTAGTAAATGATATGCAATCTTCTGACGATGAAGAAAGTAAAAAAGATCTAAAAAATTCACTCCAAAAGCTCAATAATGCTCTGATTCAACTCCCCCCTAGGTATTTAGAAAAAGGCGATGCCATTGCTCAGACCACAAAAAATCTCTTAGAGTTTGCCAATTCAGAATCCCCAAATAAGACCTTGCTTCGTCTTATTGCAGATAGTTTAAATAAAATCAGTCAAGAATTGGCAGTGGTGGATTCTGCGATTATTGGAATAACTGAGGAAATAGTAGCTAAAGTTATGCATTTGAGTGGCTTTTAGATAAGCGGAAGGAAATATTCTGTAGTCCATAGAATTTAAAAAAAATATAAATCTTTATTTTATGAAAGTGAACCGACTCAGTTTATAAAAACCTACTCTTTTATAAAGCCACCTATATTTTCTTCTAAAACAACTTTATTTTCGAAGAAAAGTCAGTTTTGAGCTTCATCAATTCCATACCATATATTTTAAGTTTAAAACCTTCGCAATTTAGTTCCAGCGATGGTTGTTTGAGTATACCTGAGGGAGGAAAGTGATTATGGAAAATTTGGCTGACAACCAAAGCAATGGTGCAACAAGCCTTGGGAATGGGGCAGTTAAAACCAGAGATAATTCAGGATTTATAATCACTGGGGATGGAAATACCATTTTTTATGGTCAATCTGAAGTTCCAATCGATTGGGAGTCTATCAATTTTCAAAATGCGTTTGATCGGGCATCGGATAATTTTATCCAGCATATGATCTCATTTGCCGGAGCGGTGGATCGAGAAGACGCGATTTATCGATATGTTCGTCTCCCTATTCAAGACACCAACTTTTCTCCTACCCATTCGTCTCGCAGTGTTGACGAAAGCTCTTCCCAAATCCAACAACGAAATGTTTTTAGTTGGGATGCGAGAGAAAGCAGTTTGATGGGAAATCGGATATTGTTAATAGGAGAAAATGGGGCGGGTAAGACCACTCAATTATATTATATTGGTCACAGTCTCTCTCTACAGAGCAAGAGTCCTATTCCTATTTTTCTTTCCCTAAGCCAATACAATGGACACCATTCAGGTAATCTATTAGAAGCGCTTGCTAAAAACAGCACTCTGTCAGTTAAAACCATTGATGGGCTATTCTCTGAGGACATCCATCCTTTATTTCTAATATTCGATGGTGCTGATGAAATTTCACAGAATGAGCTGCAAGAATTTGTAAGTAGCTTAGATGTCTTATTAAAAAAGAGCCCAACAAATGGCAGCCATCACAGAATCATTTTCAGTAGTAGAGATGGTGAAAATGCGAGATGGCTATCTCAAAAGCCGTTTGATTTAGATTTTATTCGCTTTGAGATTCTTCCATTAACACCCACTCTGACAAGGGAGCTATTAAATCGATACGGTTTAGGGAAGCTATCAAATCTGGTAATAAATAATTTTCAAAGTGTTATTCAAACACCGGATTTATTGTCCGCCCTTTCTCAAGGTCTATTAGGGAAAAGTAGTGCCTCCTTTCCCAGAAGCATTGGCCAGATTTATGAACTCTATGTTGATTCAATATTCTCGAATGAAGACGAGCAAACTTTTGACTATACAGTGATTACGCGTGAGATATTAGGCCACATTGCAGTTCGCATGTTAGAACTTAGGCGCTCTCGTTTAATTATTGAGGGAGAGCTTATTGAAGAGATTGTCAATTTAATCGATGACAAAGTTGAAGCTTATAGCCGTCAAAAAGAAGTAGCGCCCCCTAAATGGACGTTATCTAAATTATTTGATGGGCTAGATACATATCACTTTATTGATATCGACATCAACGAAATTGACATCTATGAGATCCATTTCACAAAGCAATCTTATCGTGATTATTTTGCCGCCCAATTTATGCGTCACCCTGAGAATCACGAAAGAATCATTAGGGCGCTTGAAGCAGATGACCGGGAAATATGGCTTAATTCTTTGCTTATCATGTCGGGGCTTATTCAGGACAGCAATGAATTGTTAGAGCGTTTTTATGAGTTATCTACAGATTATGCCACTGACATGTGGATGCAAACTCGACAAAGCGGATTAAAAAGCCCCAAAATTATTTATGAAAAGATACAGAACCGATTTGAAGAGCTTAAGGAGGGGTCAAAAGGAAATCGATATGATCCCTTCACCAAAGAACTCATCTTAAAACAGCTCCGTTTAAAGGGGAAGAGCAGCCGCAGGTACAAGACTCGGTTCGACGCAGCTTGTGCAGCGACACAGTGGGGCATTGATGGGATTGAAGCTCTATTAGTCGCTGTCGATGATAAACATCCCATAATAAGTGCCGTCGCTGCATATGCGTTGCTTCATTTGGGAGAAACATCCTTAACGGGGGAAGGGGCTCCATTAGAACCCCTTTTTAAAATTGAAGGGCGATCTTTTACCTTTTCAAATATGGGCAGTGGGGGTGGCATCATTGGTGGTGTTGGCCCTATCACGCTTATTTCTACAGCATATGGACAATCTACGAATAAGACAGAATTGTTGTTACAGATCACTAATTTAGACTTTGACCCTTTCCAAGAAAACTCAAACTTTGCTATTTCGCACAGTGGACCGGTCTGGTTTGCACATCAATGGTTTCAACGAAAACATCGTGACAACGGGACAAGAACACAAGTCATCAACTGGGTTGAGCTAATGGCCCAATTGAATCATATTGTTTATTTGACCAATGAGGCTGTTCAAAAAGCGAGATTGAATAAATCAGCCATCGTTCCTGGGCTAGATTTAAAATTAAATCTCTTTCTGTCTTTTTTACGATTCCTTGAAGAAGATCTAGGGTGTGCTCCAGTTCAGCCTGATTTACAACCAAGGCTGACGCAAGAGTCATTTGATAAACTAAATCAGGATTACGAACAATTCCGAAAAATGTACAGTCGGAATCTTCGTAAAAAATATCTATCATTCGAATCTGACGCTCATTCAACGCAATATTCGCAAACTATTGAAAATGTAACCAACGGTGCCGAAGTGGTCATGATAAACATGGGCGATGTTTCGATACAATCAAATTCTCCCCCCACCCCAAATGATCGTTTATACCAGTTTGAAATGTCTCAGGCGATTGAAAATTTAGTGGACTCTTCTCTTACTTCTATGAGCATTCAATCTTTGTATGAGGGGACTGAACTGCTTCCAACTTATAGCAAAGTTTATATTTGGATTCTGATTGAGAATATGGTGAATAGTGATTATTTTGGCGTTGCCATTGATAATTTATTTGGATTGAATGGCGGTCTAGCCGTACGTGCCACAATAAATATTGAAAACTTTAATTCGAGTGAATTTCATGGTGTTTTTGTCAATCAATCGATTGAAACCGATTTCATTGAGGCCCGAAAAAATGAGCTAACAAATCGAGTAATTGCACTTAACGAATTATTATCTAATTCTCCCAATCTAGATGGAAGTGATTCAGAGGCAATCATTCAACTGGTTCAACATCTAGTCAACATTGGTCTAGAAAAAAATGTAAATCCCTCAAAATTTTATATTTATCGAGATAGTCTTTATACATTTTTAGAGGAAAAGCCTGATTTGGGTAATTTAGTTCAAGATGAGATCAGTAATATATTTGCGAAAATATACGAAATTTCAGATTTAGAACCAGCTTGATTATAAACCTCTACAAGCTATTAGGAATCAATATTGGCATCATCAAACGGCGCAACTCTATCACAATTCTGCAAGGTCCAGGGCGTATTTAACCCTTCTCAATCTCTCTTAGCCAAGAATTAAAGAGAATAGTTAAGAAACCTCGACCAAGAGGCACAGGTTTTTCATTTCCTAAAGCACATTTGTTTTTAAAGACTGTCAATCATAGTGCTGATTTTCAATTATTGCGTGATGTAATTTTCACAACCACGCTACTTACTATACGAAATGGATTGATAAATGACAACCTTCTTTAGTATTTTCCTCAAAACAAGCAAACTAATGGTGGTTGTTTAAATTTTTTCTACTATGGATTGACGATTTTGTCGTGTGAGTTACCCTGACCTAAAGGTGCGGGGTTTTCTTGGGCTAAAACCCGTTTGTCCATAAGCAGACCATGTCAATTCCTTTAATTGTGCATTTCTCTCCTCTTGATTACAATCAGACAAACTTATTGTGCCTATATCAAATTGAAAATGTGCCACATTTTTTGGAGGTGTCTTGTGACTTTATTTAAACAAGGATATGCATTATGCATTGGGGTTGGTGCAGATCTGCCAAACACGGTGGATGATGCCAAAGGGCTAGCCAAAATATTAACGGATGCTGGCCGCTGTGCTTATCCTGAAAATCAAGTGACAACTCTAACAAGCGAGGCAGCCACGCGTGAGAAGATTTTGGAGGGATTAAAAGAACTTTCCAAGATTCCCCATGATGCCACAGCCCTTGTGTATTTTTCAGGGCATGGTTATCAAGTAAGCACGCCGATTGGAGAACAGTATTATTTAATTCCCTACGGCGTGAATCCAGCCTCTTTACACAAAACAGCCGTCTCTGGCAAAGAATTGGCAGATGGTATTTCAGCCATTCCAGCTAAGAAGGTGTTATTGTTGCTAGATTGTTGCCATGCAGGAGGGCTAGATCCCACAAAATCCGTTGGCATAGAATTAGCAAAATCCCCCCTACCCCCAGCTGCAACCCAATTGTTTGCAGCAGGAAACGGCCGTGTTGTGATCGCCTCTTCAATGGCAGATGAGCTTTCTTATGCAGGAAAGCCCTATAGCGTATTTACCACGGCTTTGATAGAAGCATTGGCTGGCCAAGGAGTTGCTGAAAAAGATGGCTATGTTCGCATGACAGATTTAGCCCTTTATGCCCGAGAAATGGTGCCACAAAGGACCTTGAAAAAACAGCACCCGATTTTAAATTTTGAAGGCGCCGATAATTTTATTGTGGGCTATTATGCGGGAGGGGATAAGGAGCCAAAAGCCTTACCGTTTTCAATCGATATTGAACCAGAGCCAGGGGCATTTAATGCAGCGGCAGGGGTATCTTATGATTTTTATGCCCATGTCACAGGGAACAATAATACAGTTGTTCATGGGAACAATAATACAGTTGTTGGTGCAGGTGGTGTGAGTGTTGGGGGCAACATGACTGGAAACATTATTACTGGAAGTGGAAACACGATTAACGTGAGCCCTGAACCTGCACAGATTCCACCTTTTTTGATTCCACTTAGAAATGACATCGCAAAATATTTCAGCTCTAGCGAAATCAAAGATTTATGCTTTGAAATGAAAGTTAACCCCGATGATTTACATGGAGAGACGCGTAAGGAGTTAGGGCAATCACTTGTCGCCTACTTTTATGAGCGAGAAATGCTGGAAGATCTTAAAGCGCTTTGCCGGAAAAAGCGACCAAAAATAGCATGGGATTAGGCTTTCAATACAAGAGAGCATCCAATATTCAAGGTGATTTATGGGTCAGGATAATGTAACAGCAATTGAAAAATTAGCAGAATTACTTAAACAAGGAATTATCGACCAGGCAACGTTTGAAACAGCCATATCTGGTATTTTAAATAAATCAATTACAGTGGGTGATGAAGGAGTTCTTGTAGAAGGTGACGTTGAGGGTAGCATCATTACGGGTGATAACAATATCATTCATATGGCACCTCAACCATCGCAGATTCCTCCTTCTTTAGCACCTCTTCGAGACAAAATTTCACGGTACTTCAATAAGAGTGAGCTTAATGGACTTTGCTTCACATTAGGCATAAAGACGGATGAATTACATGGTGAAACATTGAGCGAGGTGGCTCAGTCGCTCGTCGCGTTTTGTTATAAAAGAGATCGACTTGATGAATTGAAAGCACTTTGCCGCGAAGAAAGGCCAAATGCCGAATGGAATTAATGTCGAGCAAACCGTTATGGGTTATAGGTCTGGTGATTGATGCATCAAGATGATAAACATGCAATTGAGAAGCTAACAGCGCTATTTGAACAAAATTTAATGGACCAGCAAACGTATGAAACGGCCGTTTCTAGCATTTTAGGGCAACCGTTTACGGTTGGTGAAGGAAGTGTAAATGTTAGAGATATTCACGGCTATCTCATCACAGGGAACAACAATACCGTCAATGTAAATGTCGATACAACTGACCCTGAAGAAGCGCTAAACCAGTATCGGACGGTTCTGGTACGCAGCAGTGAGAATCTACCTTTACGTGGGGTGGATGTCGGGGCAAGTGACCCAAACAGTCAACAGGCATCTCTAGGGTTAGCCAATGTATATGTGGATTTGGACACGACGGCTCAAGTTCAATACGGATCGGCTTCTGGCGAAATTCGAATAACGGGCTCTGTCTCGACAACTGAACTATCAGAAGAAACGGGTGAATCTGAGATTAAACCTCTTAAACCCTCCATTCGTTCTAAACAACGAAATCCAAAACCAGTATCGGCATTACAAGCAGTTATCAATAATCAACGATTAGTATTGACCGGAGATCCTGGCGGAGGAAAGTCGACCTTTGTCAATCATTTAGCATACTGTCTGGCTGGGCATCAGCTTAACTCAGACAGTCAAATTCTAGACCAGCTTGGTGAGTGGCCTGAAGAGCTGTCAATGCTCCTCCCCCTTCCTGTGATTTTGCGTGATTTTGCAGCGACGCTGTCAGATGAATTAAATGAAACACCCAAACCCAATCTTCTGTGGAATTTTATTAAAGACCAGCTTGAAAAGCAGAATTTAACGGCCGTATCAGATCCTCTTAAAGAGCAATTAGAAAATGGGCGTGTGTTACTCCTTCTAGATGGACTCGATGAAGTAACCACAATCAAGAAGCGACAATTTATACGAGATGTCGTCCTCGCCTTTGTCAATCGGTATCCAGAGAATCGTTACGTTGTAACGTGCCGCATTTTATCGTATCAACCTCCGGAAGAAGATACTCCGGATTTACGCCTGCCTGGAACCCATTTCCCCGTAGCCCAATTGGCCGTGTTGGATGAAAGAAAGATTGAAGGTTTTATTGAGGCATGGTATGCCGAGCTAGCAAGGGTAGGCACAGTTCGCCAGCTGGACCAACACCTATTGGCTAATCGTCTCAAAACGGCCGTTCACAGACCAGACCTGTGGCGGCTAGCACCAAACCCTCTTTTGCTTACGGTCATGGCGCTTGTCCATGCACATAAAGGACGATTACCGGATGCAAGAGCGTTACTTTATGAAAGCACGGTAGATATGTTGCTGTGGCGCTGGGAAGAAGTAAAAACAGGTGGGCAAACAGATGCACCCCCTTTGCGTCAACTGCTGTTAAATGCCGGACGTGGAGAAATGGATTTAAAGCAACTTCTGTGGCAGTTAGCTTATGAGGCACAGAGTCAAGTAGAAAATGAAGCAGATGAAGAGAAGGTGTCAGATATTAGTGAATCACGCCTTACGCGTGGATTGGAGCGTCTAAACCGAGGTGATTGGAATTGGGTACATCAAATGAGCGGGGCAATGAAGCTACGCGCTGGATTACTTTTGGAGCGATCCCCAGGCGTATTCACATTCCCGCATCGTACCTTTCAAGAGTATTTGGCAGGCGCCCATTTATCCACACAGAAAAACTTTTCAGAGTTAGCCACAACACATGCCGATGAAGGAGCTTTGTGGTGGGAAGTGATATTGCTGGCCGTTGGGCGGCTGGTCCATTTAGTGGGGGATACAGACAAGGTGTATACCTTAGTCAATCGACTGTGCCCATCAAACATAAAAGACACCCATCTTGGTTGGAAGAATATATGGCTTGCAGGGGATGTGCTATTAGAAGTTGGTCTTCATCGGGTAGAGAATGATGAATGGGGGGCTGAACTGCTTGAACGGGTGCAAAAACGACTTGTTCAGCTGATAACAAAGGGTGAGCTGTCTCCCCAGGAGCGAGCCAATGCAGGGAATACGTTAGGGCGTATAGGAGATCCAAGACCTGGTGTTTGTACCCCGGAGCCTGAGCTAATGAAGATAGAATCTGGCCCATTTTTGATGGGTGAAAATAAGGATGAGATTATCATTGAAACAGCGTATGGCATCGGGCGCTATCCTGTAACCAATGCCCAGTTTCGTTTATTTATTGAAGATGGAGGGTATACGGAAACGTTTCGCCACTGCTGGACCAAAGAGGGTTGGTCATGGTTTAATGAGCAGCAACGCCATGAGCCGCGTTATTGGCAAGACGAGAAATTTAATTTACCTAATCAACCTGTGGTGGGTATATCGTGGTATGAGGCAGTCGCTTACGTGCAATGGCTGGCTGAGACAACCGGTAAGCCATACCGCCTACCCACAGAAGCTGAGTGGGAGCGGGCAGCACGTCATAAGGATGGCAAAGCTTATCCATGGGGGGAAGAATGGCAGGACAAGATAACGAACACGCGTGAAGGACAAATTAGTCGAACGTCTGCGGTAGGGATTTTTCCTAAAGATACGGCCGTTTGTGGGGCTCAAGATTTTGGAGGGAATGTGGGAGAATGGTGCCAAACGCGGTGGGAAAATGAGGAATACATTGCGTATGCCTTGCCTTATCAATTGGATGATGGCCGAGAGTTGTTGGAAGGCAATTTTACTATTGGGCGGGTTGTAAAGGGTGGAGACTGGGCAAATAATAAAGAATGGTCGCTTTGCGGGGCCCGCTTCAGGCTCGATCCGCACGATGAGCACAACCTCCTCGGGTTTCGTGTGATGCTGTCCCCATTTACCTCTGCGCTCTGACCCTTTGCTGGGCAAGGGGAACTCTGGTTCTCTGCCTTCTTGCAAAGTAAGAAGACCTCTGGAATATCATCGTCGAAGGCGATTCTCCGTTCTCTTTTGCGCGCGAAGCGCGCCGATCGCAAAAATTATTTTCCTCGTACATCGTTGGGTTTCAAGCCAACGATGTACAACCCTATTTGCTGGAGATAAGGAATCACGATCACCTCTACTTGATTCCTTTTGGGAGCAACCAACACATTTAAATACTCACTATACCCTCCTAAAGAAAATCATAAAATATCGATTCTATTTCCAGCAAGATGCTTCTTACGCATCTGAATGGGTGTGTATAATGGAGGGAGGAGGGTGTACAATGACACAGTCACGATTAAATGAGTTAAATAAGCGAATTGTAGAGATTCAGCAACAAATTGGGTCATTAACCGATGAAGCGTTATTGACAGCTGTATCTGACCTACAAGAACTCATCTCTGAAAGAGCCAAATTAGAGAATAGCCAAATTCAAGTGGACAAACGGGCCGTACACGCATCAGGCGACGTAGACGGACAAATCATCACAGGTGATAACAACAGCGTGATAAATATTACCCGCGTGTATCAACAAATTTCTGAACGGCCGTTTACCGATGAACAAGCGTTCCATGACGCGCTAGGACGGTATCTACATTGGGTGGAGCGGCGATACGGCCGTTTAGATTTGCGCGGTGTGGAAAAGAGAGAGCAACAGGGTCTAAGTTTAACGCTCAATGATATTTATGTATCTTTAGTTGCTCAGCTGACGCCAGACAGAAAAACAAGGCAAAAGCGCGGCAAAGAAGAATTAAATGAGGAGAATCAAGACCCTTCCAATATGAGCCAGCTGTTAGGTC
>JANQSK010001068.1 GCA_028284105.1 Anaerolineae bacterium | reverse complement strand
TTTGTTGAGGTGGTTTATGAGGGAACAACTGTGCTTCTAGCTGTGAATAGCTTCCTTCAAAATCACAACGGCCGTTTACCGGACACACCTTGCAATATTTACCACCTGAAAACCGTTCGATATTTTCTTTGTTGAAAAAGTAGGGCTTGTGGCTAAACGTACTGGCCACCCACTGCCAGGAGAGATTGTTGCTGGCTGGATCCCCATCGAGTAGATGCTGTAAAAACCATCGAGCGCCAGCTTGCCACTTTACCCGCCGCCAATGCACCACATATCCCGCAAACCACATCCGAGCGTGATTGTGTAAATAGCCTGTCGTTTTGAGTTCTTCAACAAAGCCATCAATACAGGCTAATCCTGTTTGGCCTCTCTGAATATCTTCAGGTAAGTCGTCCTGATAGTCAGATGAATCAAATCCTGTTTTATACTCTTCTTGGTCTTGCCAAACGGCCGTTTTAATCTCACTGTAAATGCGCTGAAAAAAGTCACGCCAGCCTAGCTCCTGAACTAACTTGTTTATTGTTGAATCGGTTTGAGCCTCGTCTCGTACCTCGGCCAAGCTTAAAATGCCGTGTCGAATGTATGGGGATAAAAAGGTCACCTTGCCGTTTAGATGATTGCGACCATGTTCATATTGATCAGGCTCTATTGTTGCGAGCTGTGCTTCTGCGGCACGTCGCCCGCCGCGCATTTCGGCTACCTCAGAAGAATGTTCCGCCGCATGTGGGAATTGCTCTTTTAGGTAGTCAATCAGCTCTTCGCGATTTTCGAAATCACGTTTCATGGGTTGGGTCATGATTGTCCTGCCTGATTTTTTCGGCGCCGACAGCGTTCGCTACAATATTTCACATTGTCCCATTCGCGCGCCCATTTTTTACGCCAGCTAAACGGCCGTTCGCAAACAGGACATATCTTCGTAGGCAGGTTTCCTTTTTTCATTAGAGGGCCAACACCCCTCTGCCTTGCGATTGATAATGGTCGTAAATAGCTTGAGCCACCGTTTCTGGTGTTTTTGCATTTTTAGGCAGCTTGAAGGGAGCATTTTCCCAGAAAAGGGTATCAACGGCTCCCGGTTTAACTAGCGTCAAATTAAGTTTGCGATGCTCTTTCTGAAGCACAGAGACTAATGTTTCTAATCCCGCCTTCGCCACAGCATAGGCACCCATCTTTGGCAAAATCAGATGATCCACATAAGCGCCAATAAAGGCAGCATACCCACCTTGGTTTATTAAATGAACGCTTTGGCTAAATGTTAGATAAGCTCCTTTGAGATTGGAATCAATAACTGCATCCCAATCATCAAGCGGCATTTTTTGAAGCAGCGAGGAGGTTAAATCACCAACCATATTGATCCAAAGATCAATACCGTCTGATTCATAGCCAATGTCAACAGCAATCTCTTGAATGCTGAAAGGGTCCTTGGCTTCAAAACTGTATTGTTGATGGGTGCCTGGAGGAATGTTGTCTTCGTTGCGTGCCACTGCAAAAACGCGCCAGCCTGCTTCAACGAGCAGTGTGGTCATGGCTCTTCCCATTCCTCCTGATGCGCCCCAAATTAGTGCATCGGGCATGATTACTCCTTGAACTTTTAAGTGAAACGAGGTTGCTGTTTTGAATAAAATGACAGCTTCAAATTTCGTTTCCTCGAGGTTCCGAAGCTTATTTCTAAGTGATTTTCAACAAAAAATTTGAATACTCAAGGGTCAAATGAAAATTACTTTCAGGAGAACAAAAGCTCAAATAGGTGTTTTATTTCAAGTAACGTTTTGTTCTCCACTAAAAAGGATTTTCAATTTAGCCACTTCGGAACACTTAAGTTTGGGTTGATGTTAGTCAAAAATTAGAAAAACCCAATTGTTTCTAAGGAAATCTTTTATTTAGGATGCACCTTCAATGAGACGCTCACGTTTAGGAATAACTCGTTTTGCAAAGCGAGGTTGTCAAAATGTAAAATGTGCTTGACATTTAGTCGTGGGTCCATTACACTTTACTTTGTAAAGGTTGCTTTACAAAATATCAAACGAAATTTACACAAGGTGCTTAAATGAATAAAAATAATAAATCAACAGCGTTTAATGGAAAAATGATGACTATCTCGATTCTGATTGCGGCACTGGTTGCACTGATTGTTTCTTTAACAACAGGGGATCAAACTGTTTGGGTCTATATGATTCCAATCGGTGTTGCGGTAGGAACAGCAATTAGCAACGGACAAACAGAGAAATCTGCCTAAAGAAAATTTTTAGATATAGGGGTGTTTTATACACCTCAAAACATTGCTTAAAATACTTGGAGTAAGTCAAATGAAACAAATGAGTAAAACGATGTGGGTGTTCTATTGGGTGTGCTTGGCGGCCTCGATGTTGTTGTTACCTGCTTCAATCTTTTTATTGAGCAGCGGTCAATTTAGTGGTTATCAGATGCCGTTGATTGCTTTTACACCTGCTTCGCCGTGGCTACTGTTTATCTTTGCTTGGTTAGTTCAACAAACAACGGCCGTTTCTCCAAAAACGAATAAATAGGAGGCAACATCAGTGAAAGAGTGGCAAAAGACATACTTGAGACGGTTTTGGGGTGGCATGATCGGGTACATGATTACTTTGCCATTGTCCCTTGTTCTGTTGCAAACGGGACGAGCAGGTGAAGGAATCGGCCGTTTTATTGTAGCCATCATCCCCGTTGTTCCATTGGCCTACGCGATGATGGCCAGCGTCAATAATGTGCAAAGAATGGATGAAATGCAGCGTCGTATTCACTTTGAGGCTGTTGTCATCGCCATTCTTGTGACCGGAGCGTTTACTTTTACCTATGGCCTGTTGGAAATCAACGAGCTCGTTCCGAGATTGCCGATGATTACTGTGGCGCCAATCATGATTGCAAGTTGGGGTATTGCCTCATACTTTGTGAGTCGAAAGTACAATTGAGGGTGCGCTCATGAAAAATCGACTTAAAGTACTCCGTGCCGAACGGGATTGGTCACAAGAGGTGTTGGCCCAAAAACTAGACGTTTCACGACAGACAGTCAATGCGATAGAACGTGGCAAATATGATCCCAGCTTACCGCTTGCTTTTAAAATTGCGTATCTATTTGAATTGGCGATAGAGGAAGTGTTTGAGCCGAGCGAAGAAGATTTGAAATAGAAAAAGGCTTCTATGTGAATTCATAGAAGCCTTTTTAATTTAAACGTTAATTGGCTTATAGGCCGAAGATTGATTGGAATTTCATGACGCTGTTAAGGTCGCCATCGACTTTAACTTTACCAGACATGAAAGCCATCATTGGGTTGAGGTCACCATTTGACATTGCCACATAATCGTCAGCATCCATTTTGATGGTTGCAGTCGCGTCATCAACAGCGCCATCACTTACATCACATTTGCCATCAGCTACAACAACTGACCATTGGCCACCATTGTCACCTGAGAGGTCAAAAACTAATGACATGTCGATGCCAGCTGCTTTGTCTGATTGAAAACGGCTGCTTACTTGTGCAAAAATATCTGCAGGGGTCATACTATCTCCTAAATTATAAGAATGGATTCATTCCATTGATTACGATTTTAACGATGTGAGTATAGCAACGGCCGTTTCACTGTCAAGAATCTTTGAAATAAGCAGAACAACTATAAGCAACTGCTTATTGCAAAGTCACAATATGAAGTTACTCGACCGGACTAATATCTACCCAATAATTCGCTAATTCTCGTGTAAATGGAGTGGTTGGCACAATCACTAAAACCGCGCCACCTTTACCAATTTCAACATCAAGAATTCCTTGATTAAAGTCATCGAGTGAAATCGGCACAATCTTTGGCTCTGGACCATCTTGAATAAGCTGAACACTCCACTGCTGAGGAAGCTGATTGCCAATCGGGACAAAGCCCTGCACTTGCCAGCCTGCGCCCCCATCTTCCACTGTAGTGATGTAATTGTTTAATTCAGGAATTGAAATGTTGTCGATTGCCACACCTTTTTCAGTGATATCTGAATCGGTGAGCACTTCAAATCGAATCAGGACGGTCTGGCCAGTATAGGCATCAAGTGAAATTGATTCTAAAACCCAGCCCGTTTTGGTGATATCGCTGCTATTGCCATTGTAGGCAGGTCCAAACTCCCCTGCATCTGAATTTTCTGTGATGAGGATGTCCCACGTTGCCCCATTATCAACTGAAGCAGAGACATAAGCATAATCATAATCGTCTTCGAGTTGATACCAAATTTCATATTCGAGCGTCGCAGAAGAAACGGCCGTTAAATCAAAAGCGGCCGTGAGTTGGGCATTTAACTCATCAACGGGTGGTGCAAACCACATCTGTGAGCCACTGACTGGGGGTGAGCTGGTTAATTGCTGAACCGTATTACCCGCAAATTTAATTTGAACGGGTCCACGCAAATCAAGCAGGTCAATATAGTGAACACCAAACTGATCGATTTCAGATTCATAGGTAAAAGGGAGTTCATTGACGACTTCGGTATAAGTTGGCTTTTGAAAATCAAGCGTGTCGT
>JANQSK010001063.1 GCA_028284105.1 Anaerolineae bacterium | reverse complement strand
CAAAACCCAGATATTCAATCACAATTGCGCGAAGTCGCCGTTGAAACCAATCGCATTTATGCCGAAAAATTGGGTATCAACCAATCAGCATCTGTGACCTGTGTCAAACCATCAGGGAACTCTTCACAATTGGTAAACTCTTCATCTGGTTTGCACGCACGCTGGGCACCCTACTACATCCGCAACGTACGCGTAGGCACCCACACTCCAGTCTTCAAAGTATTACAAGACAGTGGCGTTCCAATGGACCCAGAAAATGGACAAACCAAAGAAAACGCCAATACGTGGGTTGTTCACTTCCCTGTTAAGTCACCTGAAAATGCGGCAACGCGTAACGATAAATCAGCACTTGAACAATGTGATTACTGGTTCCAAAACAAGACCCATTACACGGAACACAATCCAAGTGTGACTATCACCTATCAACCCAATGAGGTCCTCGACATCATTCACTGGGTTTGGGAACATCAAGACAAGATTGGTGGTATGGCGTTCTTGCCATCGTTTGATGCACAGTATGATCAAATGCCTTATATGGAAATCTCTAAGGAAGAGTATGAACGATTGGCTGGTGAATTCCCAACCATCGACTTCTCAAAGATTTATCGTTATGAGGAAGAAGATTTGACAACGGCTGCTCAAGAGTTCGCCTGCTTAGCTGGTGGTTGTGATATCTAATCAATTTGATTGACATTTAATCATTAGTAAAAGCCGGTGGATTGTCATCCACCGGCTTTTTTATTTTCTGATTTTGGGGCATAATCTCATCTCAGTTTAGTCAGGAGTGCCTCATGTCAAAAAAGAATCATGTGTCCAAGCCGAAAACGGCCGTTTTCGCGAAAAAACCATATCAAAAACCAGAGATTATTTATGAAAGCCTCATCACAACACGCGCGGGTTCGCCATTGGTGCAACCCGAAGACGAATTCGATGTGGTGCAATATTTGTTAGGAAATCGTTAGCTTCCTAACTATATGTCTTAAGAATCGGGGTTAGAAAGTTCCAGTAAAATTCATGCAGACCTAGGAGAACGGTAAACAGATTTTGAATTAAATAGAGTAACCACGCTTGCCGTTCACCTGAGAAGACGTTCACGTATTATCCAGTGATAGGGTTTCCAACATCGGAGTAAGGAGTGAACTCAAAGCATGGACGCTATGGAAATTCGAGAAGAAAAGCCAAACCCCGAATCTAAACAAAAAAAACGATTTAAACTTAACATCACACGACAAGATGTCGTGCAATGGCTCATTGCGAACCCACTCGACACCTTTTTAATATTATTGGTGCTAGTCGGTGTCGTATTAACGTTGAATCCATTCCCAAGTGTGTCAGGGATTGACAGACTGATTAGAATTTTGCCATCCGGCTTGCGTGTTGGTGCCATCAACTCAGTTCAATGGGTAGCTTACGAAGGTGGTTCTCAAATTAGTGGCTCCGTGTTTTTTGTGTTTGGTTTAGGTGTCGGTTTATTACGCGTTCGCCAACATGCATTTAAGGCACGCTCACTCAGAAGCAATGTATGCCCCAATTGCAAAGAAGAAAATACCCTTCGACGCATCCATCGAACCAAAAAAGATCGCATCTTAAACTGGTTTTCGATTCCATCTCGACGCTATAGCTGCAATAATTGCGATTGGAAAGGGCTTCGATTAGACGAAAACTTAGTTTAATAAACAAACAACCCAAGCCCCAAAGGAAAAAACATACCTTTGGGGCTTTTTTTATTTCTATGGCAACTGTCCTGGGTTAGGAAATGGCCAAGCACGAAAATCTTCACGACAATCATCGCTATCGAGATTAAATGGAAATCTTTCGAGACTGTGGTGCTGCTGCTCGACTAACTCACAACCTCTCAACCCAAGAAACTCACCTGTTCCATACACAATCGCATCAATCACACTGTCCTGAGCATTGCGCAAGATGACTTCATCTCCTTGGTTTGAGAGCTGCAGCGTGGCTGCAGGATTTCCCCAGCTGGGATCGTCAATCAAATTCGGTACGGCCGTATCTGTCTCCAAAATTTCAAAATCAGGATTAAAACCAAATTCAGCCATAAATCCTGTTGCCGTTGTGGCAATAACAAATACCGCGCCACCTTCTAAAATCGTCCCTTGTGGAAAGCGGCGTAAATCTTCAAAATGGTCAGGAGATGGCGCATCACTGAGGCTGGCACCTGATAGATCAACGGCCGTATCTGTCGGATTCACAATCTCAATAAACTCTGCATCATCAGGCCCATTTGGATTGTAAAGAACTTCACTGATGAGAAGATGCTGAACAGGGGCCTCGACTTCATTCACAATCAAGGGCAAGTAAGTCAAACGTGGCCAATCTTGCTCGAACATGTTAGCCAAATAGGCATACGCCTCATTTGATTGGACTTGAATCGCAATTTCACGATTCCCTTTGCTGGACTGCTCGCTCCCATTTAAGCTACCCACATGCACATAGCCATCCCCATTGATTGAAACAAGCACCATTTTGTTATGAATCCCTAGTCCGGCAGGGTTGCCAAGCTGACACTCTAAATCGAGCGTTTCAGCAATAGCCATATTAATCACATAAGCACATGTTGCTTGATTGCTGGTTAGTCCCCCATTGTCAAAGTAGCTATCCAACAGCAGACGTACTTTTGCACCACGACGCGCAGCATCAATCATCGCTTCAAGCCTTGGGTTGGGGTCTTCTAAAGCACTTTGCCCCCAAAACGGCCGTTCTGAAAGCTGTTGAACTAAAACCGTGTCCCCTGCCCCAGCTTGATTAAGCAAGCCAAGCAAACCATCCGACTGGCGCAGGCTGTTATCAGGCGACTGTACAATTTCAAAAGGCAAAACACCACTTATTTGAAGCGGCTGTGGATAGCGAACGGTGTAGGTAACGCCACCCGTTTCTTGAATGGGCACATAACTTGGTTCAGGAGCGCCATACCGTTCGTGATTACTTTGCCATCGAAAGATATCAACATGGTTCATTGGATCAAAATCATCTTCAAAAATTGCTTTCAAATGGGAGATAACCGCTTTGGCATCTGTGATAAGCACCACGCCTCGTCGTCCCCATGTACCGTCCGTTTTATCATCATAGGGCAAGCTATTGGGGCTCAGATTCTCAGAGCTGATGATGGCTGTTTGATCATCAATAAGGATCAGTTTAGCGTGCAAAAAGCGATATCGATCATAAATGTCTTGATCATCATCGCTAATCATAAACCAACAACTTCCTCCAGCTTCCTCGAGCAACTGACAGCTATATTTTTGATCTGGCTTAATACCACCTGATGGAGAACCTTCAAGTAAGATTGTTACTTCAACGCCACGCTCAGCAGCGTTAGCCAAAGCGTTCGCAATGGCGTGATTCTCAAATGTGAGCGCTTCAATTTGAATACGATTTTGGGCAAGACTGATTCGTTCAATGATAGCTTCATACGCATTATCGGGGGCAATGGCGATCGTTAAATCGGCCGTTTCCGTTACCGAAAAGGGCTCAAAAAAAGCATCTACTTCCCAG
>JANQSK010001042.1 GCA_028284105.1 Anaerolineae bacterium | reverse complement strand
AATGCTTCCGCTCTCAATTAAATTAACAATGGCGTCTTGCTCAATGATCCGAATCGGCTTGGGAGAGGCCACAACTCTACGCCAGCCTCTGCCTGAATCTTCCACAACACACCAACCAATCGATTGAAAATGTTTTGCCTCGGCTGCTGATAAAAAACCACCAATGGGTTTTGTTGGATAAGTGAATGCATCATCATCAGACCGCACAAGCACTTGTGTCACAATGGAGACAACTGGCTTACGAATTTTGCGCTTATGCAGCTCATTTCGCAGCGCTTGTTGAATCATGTAGCCAATCGACCCCTGTGTGTCAGCAACGATGAGATCAAGGGGAGTCGCATGGACCTCCTCAGCAGCTAACTCATTCCGACGCAAAATATAGCCAACTTGAGGGCCATTGCCGTGTGTCACAACAAGTTGCCAACCCTCTTCCACCATATCTGCTAAATGTCGGCAAGTTTCTCGGACAGCATCCCATTGATGAGGAATATCGGGATGATTTTTATCCGTAATAAGCGAATTACCACCAATTGCAACCAAGGCTGTCTTATTCATTTGTATATCCTTATTGACTTAGGATTCGCCAATCAATCCTTCTCTTATTGATTAACGAATATATGAAGTGTGGGATGCCTCTCCCTACCACATTTTAGGATACAGGAGTCTGATTTTGTGTGTTTTTCAAAATAGAACGAAAATTTACCGCTTATTTTGGAGTCTTCTCTAAAATAGTTGTTCTCTTCAAGGAAAAAAGAAAAATAATAGCGCATCAAATAGTGCAAAGCAACTATCGTCTTCACAGATAGAATAACTTTATGTTAAAATAAAGCATCTATTTGAGTAACTATTACTTTAGTTTGACAGGTAAAAGGTATAAGACGTGGCAATACCAACCGCTCTTTCATTTAGAGAAAAAGTTGAATTTCTAGGTAGTCTGGAAATTTTTGCCAATCTAGAGATTAAAGATCTGGCAAAAATTGCGGCAATAAGCCAACAGTATGGGTATGAAGCTGGCAAGGTTTTTATCCATCAAGGGGATGTTGCCGATAAACTATACATCGTTTATTCAGGTCGCTTAGAAGCTGTAAGCATTAATGATCAAGGTGTATCTAGACGTGAGCGTTTATATTTGCCTTCACAGTTGTTTCGAGATGCTTGGTTATTCAACCCAGGAGCTCATGAAAGCAGTATTAAGGCACGCCAAGGCGGCGTGCTAATCATCATTAGCAGCAGCGATTTCTTAAAAATGCTAGATAGGCCCGAAAATAAGCATATCGGCACAATTCTCAATCTTACCGATGAGGGGCGAGAAGAATATATCAAAAGCCCTTTGGCACGCTCTGAACGACGTTATAAATCGATTAACTTGGTACCAGGAGAGTTGGTTGAGTTTGAGACTAAGCGCAGTCGTTGGGTTTTGTTAGGAAAAATGATTTTGCCCACAATTGGGCTAGCTACTCTGCCACTTGCTTCTTTTATCTTTCTCCCACAATTTTTCCCCAACTTATCAGATAATTGGGTTTTAGGGATAACAGGGATTTTCCTATTTATCTTTGCATTTTATGCTTGGTTTGAATGGTATGATTGGTCAAATGATTATTTGATTATCACAAATAAACGACTTGTACATTACGAATTTCAATTGCGGTCGTTTAGTGGACGAGGGCAGGATACGAATCTAAATCAAGTGCAATCTGTCGAGTCGGTACGGCCGAATATCATCAGCAACATTTTACAGGTAGGGACAGCACGCGTTACGACATCTGCATTGTCGGTCCTCTACTTTGATTTTTTGCCACATCCAGAGAAAGTTCAAGAAACCATTTCTCGGATTCAACGCCGACAAGGGAGTATGAGCGCCGGCCAAGAAAAAGCAACCATGCGTCGCTCTGTTGAGAACTATTTCAAAATCCCTGAAATGCTTAACAAACTTGATGAAGAACCCCCTCCAAAGCCGCCAGAAACTAGATGGGATCGCTTTAGAAAGCGATGGGCAGAACTTCCTCTTTATCGTTATCGAACCGAAGAAGGGGATCTGATCACCTATCGTAAACATGTCTTTGCTCTATTTATAGAAACAGTTTGGCCAGCAGGTATTATGATCTTGCTTATAGGAGCCCTGCTCATTTTGCGCTTTTTAGAACTAGATGAATTCGCAGGTATTGTGTTTGTGATCATGATCATTGATGCCTTGTGGTTTATTTGGCTAGCTGAGGATTGGCGTAATGATACATTTCAATTATCAGACACGTATGTCATTGATATTGATCGGTTACCATTTGGGTTTGGAGAAAGTCGAAAGCAAGCACGATTAGACAATATCCAAAATGTTGAAGCAGATCGTCCAAATATCATTGCAACTTTGTTAAACTACGGGAATGTAGAAATTGAAACGGCCGGTGCAGATGCAAAAATCATCTTTGAGAATGTATCCAATCCTCAGTCGATTAAAAATGACGTTTTCAAAAAACAGAATAAGTATGAAGATGTTCAAAGGAAAAAGCGGGAAGAACGTGATCGTCAAAAATATGCCATTGCGCTTGACGTGTTTGTTCAAGAAAGCGAATTAAATCGAATTAAAAGACGAACACCAGACTTTGAACAGGCGATTGAAGATATTACAGACGAAATTTTGAGTCAACAGTCGAACGAGTAATAATTATTTTTAAATTGCGCCTTTTGTTCCTGAATGGAGCAAAATTAAAAGTATAGATTTGACACTCTTCAGTTCTTTTCACCAACTGATAACGCTTAATTGATACACTGGAGTAACATGACGCTAGAAATAGTAAAAATGCCCAATGCTGGGCTGAGAGAAAAAACCAAACCCGTCAAAAAGATTGATGACAATTTGCAAACGCTCATTGATGAAATGATTGAAACGATGCGTGAAGCACAAGGGGTTGGTTTGGCTGCACCTCAAATTGGACGAAATTTGCGAATGGCTGTGATCGAATCATTGCCAAAAGAAGACGAAGAAGGAAACGAAATTCCTGATTCCCGAGATTTGTTTGTGGTAATCAACCCTGAGATCGTGTGGCACTCAAATGAGATTGTGTCTGGGATTGAAGGATGCTTATCTATCCCTGGTTATCTTGGTGAAGTTGACCGTTCAGAATCAATCCGAGTACGGGCGTTGAATCGTGAAGGTAAAAAGGTAAAGTTGAAATTAAACGGATGGACAGCCCGAATCTTCCAGCACGAAATTGATCATTTGGATGGCGTGTTGTTTATTGACAAGCTAACTTCCCCAGAAAACTTGTGGACTGAGGAAGCGTATCGAAAGATGCAAGATTCCTATGAGCAAGACCCATCTGAAGGCGAATGATTTGCTTGCCAATTTGGGGATGTTATACTTCTCTCAGGTGACAAAATTATGAGTTTATCCCAAGAAGATGTCGCAAAAATTGCCCATCTAGCACGGCTAGATTTAAGTGATGAAGCTTTGGCAGTTTATCAAGAACAACTGTCTGCTGTTTTAGCTTATGCTGAGATGCTTAATGAGCTAGATTTAGAAGGGGTTGAACCGACCTCCCACGCCGTGGCCCAGCAAAATGTAATGCGCAATGATGAAATACGGCCGTCTCTCACCATTGAAGATGTATTAGGAAATACATCTAATCATCAACAAAATCAATTTTTAATCCAAACCGTTCTTGATGAATCGTAATTGTTGCCCGTTGTGCATGAATTGAAAATGACCAAAGGGCGATAGGCCCTTTTTTTTTGGAATTGACCCGCATGGAATTAGCGAAATTAACTTTAACTCAACTGCGAGACGCGCTTCGAAAAGGTGAAACCACGAGTGTGGCAGCTACCCAAGCGATGCTATCGCAAATTAAATCTGTTGATACCGACGTAAACAGTTATCTTACGGTGACTGAAGAAAAAGCATTAGCACAAGCCGAAGAGGCTGATAAACGTCGTGCTAGCGGGGAAGAATCTCCTCTTTTAGGCGTTCCTGTCGGTGTTAAAGATATTATTTCGACTAAGGGTGTTCCAACGACAGCTGGAAGCAAGGTCTTAGAAGGATTTGTGCCCCCCTATGATGCATTTGTGGTTGAAAAACTCAAGGAAGCGGGTGCTGTCATTCTTGGTAAAACAAATACAGACGAGTTTGCCATGGGTTCTTCTACTGAGAATTCTGCGTATGGCGTTACGAGCAACCCATGGGATTTAGAGAGAGTTCCTGGCGGCAGCAGTGGTGGGAGTGCGGCCGCTGTTGCGGCTCATATGGCTTATGGCTCACTGGGTACAGATACGGGTGGAAGTGTCAGACAGCCAGCTTCTTTTTGTGGATTAGTTGGGCTTAGACCGACTTTC
>JANQSK010001039.1 GCA_028284105.1 Anaerolineae bacterium | reverse complement strand
CACATTTCCAGTTGAGCCATCAATCGTAATAGGTTCTCCACGTCGCACCTCAAAATTATCCACGTGGAAAATTCCCTCTTCATAATCAATATCAATCTCATCTGCACCCACAATACAAGGAGTTCCCATACCGCGCGCAACCACCGCAGCATGTGAGGTCATGCCCCCTCGTGCTGTCAAAATGGCTTTTGATGTGGCCATCCCGTGAAAGTCGTCGGGGCTTGTTTCATGCCGAACCAAAATAACGCTAGCCCCTTCATTGGCAAGCTCTTCTGCTTCATCAGGATCAAAGGTGACGATGCCGGTCGCAGCACCAGGGCTGGCTGGCAATCCTGTGGTAAGTAAAGTAGTTTTGGCATCGGGATCGATCATGGGATGTAATAGTTGATCAAGGAGATCGGCATCGACACGAAGAACGGCCGTTTCCTTATCAATCATCCCCTCAGCCACCATTTCAACTGCTATTCGTACCGCCGCAGCCCCCGTTCGCTTTCCGGTTCGTGTTTGCAAAATCCACAGCTTGCCATTTTCAATGGTAAATTCAATGTCCTGCATATCTCGATAGCCGTCTTCCAGACGCTTAGTGATTTTACGAAGCTGGTCGTATACCAACGGCAAATCTTTAGCCAATGAATCAATTGAGAGTGGTGTTCGAATACCTGCAACTACATCTTCACCCTGTGCATTAAGAAGATATTCCCCATAAATTTCTTTCTCACCAGTGGATGGATTCCTCGTAAAGGCAACACCGGTGCCACTTTCCCAACCCATGTTGCCAAACACCATCGCTTGCACGTTTACGGCCGTTCCCAAATCTTCTGAAATTTTGTGTATACGCCGATAATCTTTGGCCCGCTTTCCGGACCATGAATCAAATACTGCCCCAATAGACATTCTCAATTGATCATACGGGTCTTGAGGGAACTCTTCACCCCGCTGTTCAGCAAAAATGATTCGTTTAAAAGCTTTGATGATTTTGCGTAGCTGTTTCTCACTGAGATCGGTATCTCGGCCATTCACTGTTTGCGCTTTATAACGCTCCATTACCCGATCAAAGTTTTCCATGCTAATGCCCATCACAATGTTGCTAAACATCGCAATAAATCGTCGATATGCATCTAAAGCAAACCGCTCGTTACCTGTGAGCTGAGCTAATCCCTCTACCGTTTCATCATTCAATCCTAAATTAAGGACCGTATCCATCATGCCCGGCATAGAAATAGCTGCTCCTGAGCGAACAGACACAAGAAGTGGATTTTTTGCATCCCCAAATTTTTTCCCAGTTAGCTTTTCGACCTTCTTCAACGCTTTTTGAGATTGAGTCCACATCCCTTCAGGGAATTGTCGATCGTAATCATAATAAGAGTTACAAGCTTCTGTTGTAATGGTGAAACCCGGTGGGACAGGCAGCTTGGCTTTGGTCATCTCAGCAACGTTTGCCCCTTTACCTCCGAGCAAAAGTTTCATGCTGCTATCACCTTCGCTGAATAAATAAACCCATTTATGATCACGATTTTCATATAGCATTTCATCAACTCCAAATGTTATGTTAACTATAGCTTGATATTAAATTTCGGCCGTCAGAACTTTTTATCTATTGAGGGAACCGAACCTGAACTCACTAAAAATAAAATTTGTGTTTAGTCCTTTGATTTGCCAAAAAACAGATGAATTTATGCGATTTTTGACGACAATTTTGTCTTATTGGCTCCCAAACAGTTCCGAAAATAGTTTCGATTGTGAAAAATATAACACATTATAGTCAAAATTTGTACAATTTAAACAAAAATAAAGCGATTTTTGTACTATGTACTTGTACAAATTGCTCAAAACGGCCGTTTTGCCCCCCATTCCCCAATAAAATTCTGAATAATCCATCGATAAATGGAATCCAAAATTTGGATAATCAAGGCTTCTTTGATTTAATCATATTAGAGAAGAGTTTATTCACGAGAAGCAAAGGAAAAATCAATGAAAATTCTTGCCCGGTATACCAAGGCAATTGATCGAGTTTCAGAGTTTTTCGGCACCATTTCCATGTATATTGTCATCATCACCTTCATCGTAGGGTTTATGAACGTAGTTTTACGCTACACGGGGGAATTAGTCGGCCGTAAGCTAACAAACAATGTTTTCATTGAATTACAATGGTATCTTTATTCCCTCATCTTTTTCTTCGGCTTTTCCTATATTTTGAAAAACGGCATTAACGTACGCGTTGATTTCTGGTTTGCCGAACAAAACAAAAAACTCCAAGCAAAAATCGATCTAGTCGGCCACTTTATTGCCCTTATTCCATTCTGTATTTTGGCCTTATGGGCAACATGGACTCCTGTTTTGCGTTCTTGGGGACTTCGTCCAAATGGAGAGTGGGGCACCTGGGAACTTTCCCCTGATCCAAACGGCCTGCCTCGTGCTCCTATTAAGTCCATGATCGTTATTGCATTTACAATGCTGTTACTACAAGGCATCGCTGAAATCATCAAACTCATTGCAATTTTGCGGGATGAAGAACATTTAGTTCAAACCGTTGACCGTGATGCACCCATACGCATTGAATAAATAATCCCACGTAATGCTAATTGCGTGAAAAGAAGCATCTGATTCATATTTACGAGGAGAGGAAATATGGGATTTGAGTGGATAGCCATCGTCATGTTTGTGCTATTCCTGCTGCTTATTCTGATAGGGTACCCAGTAGCCTTTTCATTTGCAGGAACAGCCATCGTCTTCGGACTCATTGGCTTAGCTTTAGGAGCCTTCCCTATTCAACGATTAGGTTTATTACAAAGCCGCTGGTTTGGCGCGATGTCGGACTTTACATTGCTAGCCATACCGTTCTTTGTGTTCATGGGAGCCGTGTTTGAAAAGTCAGGACTTGCTGAAAAATTGTTAAACACAATTGGGATGCTAATGGGCCCACTACGGGGTGGATTAGCTCTTGCAGTGGTATTCGTAGGAACACTCCTCGCTGCGGCAACGGGTGTTGTGGCTGCGACTGTAATTGTGATGGGCTTGCTCTCACTGCCAATTATGGTGCGCTACAACTATAATCACCAGCTCGCAACAGGCATTATTACTGCCTCTGGAACGATGGCTCAACTCTTGCCTCCAAGTTTGGTATTGGTTGTTTTGAGTGACCAAGTTGGGATCTCTGTTGGGGACCTTTTCTTAGGGGCTTTGATTCCTGGTTTGATTCTTGCTGGTTTATATGCTCTGTACGTTATCTACGTTGCTATTGTGCGACCAGAAGATGCACCGGCGCTTCCACCTGAAGCCATTACAGTGCGTGGATGGGCTTTAGCACGTGAATCCCTTGTTTCAGTTGTTCCACCATTGCTTCTCATCTTTGCAGTTTTAGGTAGTATCTTCACAGGCTTAGCCACCCCTACTGAATCAGGTGCTGTTGGCGCATTTGGTGCTGTGGTTTTGGCCGCTTTCAATCGAAACCTCACCTGGAAACTTATGAAGGATTCTGGGCGTCAAACAGCTAATATTACGGCGCTTGTTTTGATGATTTTATTCTGCTCAACTTTCTTTGGTCTTATTTTTGACCAATTGGGCGGTCAGCGCTTTGTGAGTGAATTGCTAACCAGCCTACCCGGTGGTTTCTGGGGCTTCATCATTGTGGCAAATATCGCGGTTTTCTTGTTAGGTATCAATCTTGAATTCCTTGAAATCAGCTTTATTGTCATGCCGTTATTCGTTCCAGCGGCTAATGAGCTCGCAACACAGCAATCACACGTCAACCCACTCTTTATGCTCGTTTGGTTCTCGGTGATGATGGCGATCAATCTGAATATGGCATTTATATCTCCGCCGGTGGGCTTCTCCCTCTTTTACCTACAAAGTGTCGCTCCGCCTGAAGTGCAGACGGCTGATATTCATAAAGGAGCACTCCCCTTCATGGTGCTTCAAGGGATCGCCCTAATTATCGTTATGTTCTACCCCGGTACAGTGACCTGGCTCGTTGAGCTTTCGAAATTGTGATTTAGGGTAATAGTTACCCATAATAAATATCTAATCTTTTTTAGGAGGATTGCATATGAAACGCAGAGAATTTCTCGGTATGGCGGCCAAAGGGGCCGTTGGTGCAGCAGCCCTTGGTGTTGTGGGTTGTGGCGCACAAGAAGAAGTTGCGGCGCCCGTTG
>JANQSK010001036.1 GCA_028284105.1 Anaerolineae bacterium | reverse complement strand
GCACAAACAGCATATGATGAGGCACTTGCCGCTCTAGATGCACTAGATGAGGCATTACTGGAACTGGTACCTGGTCGTCAATCCGTAATAGATTTGCCAACAACTCAATCGTTATTGAACGCGCAAACGACGCTGGTTTCGTTCTGGGTGTTGGAAGAACGTACCATCGCTTTCATCCTCACGGCTACTCAATTCGAGGTTGTACCAATTGATGTATCAGCAACTAACTTAAATACACAGGTGTTGGCGTTTCACAAATTCCCAGAAACAGAATCAACCCATCCCTCGACCGCTGTTGCCCTTTACAACACGCTCATCACGCCTATCCGCTCCTATCTTAATACACCCCATCTCGTCATTATCCCTCACCAGGCGTTGCATTACGTACCCTTTGCCGCTCTCACTAATGGGGAATGGTATTTAATGGACCAATTTGCTATCACCTACTTGCCCAATGCCAATATGCTCCATTTCCTTCCTGAGGTGGGCACTTTACCCAGTTATGAAACAGCTATGATTATAGGTAACCCGAATGCTGTTACAGAGGATGATTTTGGTAATCTGCTTCCTTCTTTGCCTGCTGCAGAGGACACAGCTGTAACCATTGCCAACCTATTCAACACCATACCATTACTGAAAGAAGATGCCCAGGAAGTGGCGATTTCCTCTCGAATTGCCACGGCTAACATCCTCCATCTCGGTGCACACGCCTCCTTCAACACCGTGGCTCCGTTACAATCTACTGTTTACTTGACGGCAGGAGAAGAAGGGGACGTAAATGATGATGGCAAACTGCATGTGGATGAAGTGTACAGCTTACCGATGGACAATATGGAACTGGTTGTTCTTAGTGCATGCCAGACCAATGTGGGTAATCTCATCGTGGAAGGTAATGATGTAGCCAACATCACCGCTGGGGATGAACTGGTAAGCTTGAATCGTGCCTTCCTTTTCCAATCTCCCACTGTTATCTCAACGCTGTGGACAGTGGATGATGCCGCCACCGGCTTGCTTATGGAGCGGTTCTACACATATCTCTTAAATGGTAGTAGCAAGGCCGATGCGCTGCGTTTGGCACAAACATATGTCCGCAATTACGGGGATGGAGAATATGTCAATCCATACTATTGGGCCGGGTTTGTGTTATCGGGAGATGGTGGGGAGGTTGATACAACGACTTTAACCACGGTGCCTGTTGAGACGGCGACGGCGGTGCCTGAAGTGGAAACGATCGCAACTGAAGAGGAGTTAGAAACGGTCGTTCCCGAACCAACTAAACCATCCAATACAAATGGAGGGAGCATTTGCGCGGCAGCAGCCTTGCCATTGGCATTCGTCACGCTTGTGATGGGTCGTAGGAAGAAGTCCCACAACAAAGATAAATGAGGGGGAATACGGCCGTTCCTCTTTACAAGCAGTTAGGTGATGCAAAAATGGTTTCTGACTTGGGAAACGAATGCTGACTTGACACATCTCATTGAGACAAAGCATCAATTACATTGCCATGTAGTAATGGTCAGACAGAAGGTCAGGTGAACAGACGCAAGACTCTCAAACGGCAAATATTGGAGCAAGCCAGGATAGACCCTTTACGAAAACAGATCATGGGCAACTCTTGACTACGACATTTGCGTAAGAGGCCTTTTGTGGGGAGGCCAAAGGTCATATAAAATATCTGATAACAGTGATTTTCGAAAGGCCATAATCTTACACGAGCGTCTTAATAAGCGTTCCTTGACGGCGACGTTCTTGCAACTCAACAATTTGTTGTGGAGGTAAAGCTTTTTGCTCTCCAAACTTAACACCCTTTGCTTTATCGTTTGAATACCTTCACGTAGCCATTCAGCCCAAATCTCTGTCTGTCACGAACTAGGCAATAGAACCTAACATATTAAAATGCTTGTCATTGAAGCTTTAGATTAACCATATACTGCGTATTAAACACAGTATATGGTTAAATCTTTCTAGATTCGGAAACAAAACTTATATTTTGAATAATAAATTGACAATCTTCTGGGAGAGCTCAATTTATATAACTTTTCTAATTCAGATTATCAGGATCCAAATCTTCATTATCATCAATATAAAATTCTATATCATCAGGAAAACTACCATCTGAATTCTTTCCTGCTTTTGTTGTCAATACCCACCGAGGTTTTTGCTTAGGAATATCAATCTCAATGGAAACCGACTTTTTTGATTCCCCTATAACTTTATCATAAAGAATCCAACCACATTTGCTTTTCTCGTCAGGATTATTCCTAAATAATTTAAATTCAACCGGCCCTTTTATTATCGTAATTTTCAGAGTTACTTTTTTTTCCAAAAGGAATTTTTTTGGCCCCCATGCTCTCGCCTCAGTCCAGAAGATTTTCTCCTTAGCCATGATTTTCTCGAGATCTCTGTCGAAATTTAGGGGAACTTCAACAGGATCACCATCATCTGAATTGTAACACAGCATAATAGATTTCTGCTTGATACCTTTATACAAATAAGTTTTAAAATCGTGAGATTTATTTTTTGAAGTATCAACTAAAAACTCATCATTTGGTGGCCATTCACTTCTGAATTTATTACCCCTTGTATCTCCGCCCCCTGGTTGAATATATCCTTCTTCAGGGTTTAAGAATGGATCAATGGAATAATAAGATTTATTTTCGGGAAAGGTGTCAAGAAACGACTTTTTTTCGTCCTCGCTAATTAGATTTTTGACATAATTTTGAATCGCTTCTACGGAAATTGGATTTTTTTCATCAACTTTAAACTTGTTTTTTAAGATATGCTGCTTCATCTCCCTAGACAAAGGTTGAGCCTCTAATAAGTTTAACCAAACGGAATTTTCATCATTCATTATTATAATCCTCCAATTAACTCGACTTTATTTCAATTAACGATTAAAGGTAGTTTGTGACATTCCAATTAACTAATGAGATGCCAATTTTCAAGATAACTTAAAAAATATAGACAAAACTTTACTGGCTGTTATGAATAATCAAAGATGGGGGAGCTTCTATTCCTGTATTTATTTTAAATCCATATAACAACGAAAACCTACATTTTCCCTGAATGTGGATTGCACATAAGAAGTTTTCCCATTCTCAAAGTCTCCCTTAAAGGAGCCTCCTCTGACGATAAGATCTTGCTCAATTTTTTCTTCAGACCCCTCTATAACCCATTCAACCGTTGTTTCAATCTGTGTAAATGATAAAGGGTTTTCTGGGGAAGTAGTCCATTCTCTTACATTGTCATCTAGACCATAAACAAAATCAGACCCTTGAAAGGATGGGCTGTATGATTTTATGACGGGACTTGTGCTTACAGGCGATTCTGTTTCATCCCGGTTGATTTTTAGATGCGAATTGGAAACATTTTCCCATTCCTCTGATTTTGGTAAGCGCCTCCCCAGCCATTGGCAATATGAATCAGCCTGATAAGCAGTTACATTGACAACTGGGTGATCCCCAAGGGTTATTGTTTGATAGGTAATTGGATTAACCGGCTCCTCACATTCGCCGCCAAGCACACAACGTGAATATTGCCAGTTTGTGACCTCATGCATTTCTACTGCGAATCCTGCTACAACTATTGACACTAAATTGCTTTCCCGTCCCCAAAACCCCCAATAAAATTGTTTGTCAATCGTTACCCCAACTGTTAGCAGAGTTTTCGCTTGTCGCTTTAGCAGTTGTTGCCTTCCCCACTCTCCGACTGGAATCATGATCAATCCGAATAGGATAAATATGACCACCAACTGCCAACGCTGGGCGCGTCGTGCTGCCGTTAGCCGAGCACGTTCTTGGGTCAACTCTCTTTGATGGCTTGCTTCCTTTTCTCTTCTTTCTGTCTCTCGCCTCTTAAAACTTGCCTCGATAAAATCAAGCGAAAGTGGGTCAAGCCCTATGTTAAAGCGAGAGGGGGTTTCCTCGATCTGGGTCAACCTTCCACCTGACCATAAATACCCAATTTCCTCTTCCTGTTGCCACATTTCAGCGTCGTGTCGCACCCTATTTCTTAACCTTATTAAATCTCGATCGGTTGCGATCAGCTCCTTTAACCAAGGCCACGCGTCAATTAGTTTTTCATGAGATATTTCAACTACCTGATCTCTTTTCCCATCAATGTCATCTCCTGACACCCGATTATCTTCTTCTGCATTTCTTACTGCTAAGAGACGAACGCCATCTCTTGAAAGGATTTCAATGATGCTTGTTACTTTGGCCGCATCAGCCTTGTGTGGCACCAACTCCTCAAAGTGGGCTTGCCGTCGAGTTATTACACCCCTTTCTCCTATTTCAACTAAACGGGAAAAGAGATGGGTCACTAGCTCTTCATCTTCTTTTAGGTGGGTATCAAAAATTGATTTTGCATGGTGCTCAAGTGAATACAATACCCCACCTCGTTCTAGATATGCCTCTCGACTTAAAATAAATTTATCTCCGGTATGCAACTTAGTAGCATCAAAGAGGTCTCGTAGGGCAAAGCTCATCATAGCAAGAGCGCCCGGTTCTCCATGCATTTCTTCAATCACTTCTTTGACCAATCCGGGCTCAATATCAACCCCCACTGCCAGTGCGGGTAGAGTAATTGCCTTTCTCAAATCAGCCGTTGACATTTCCCCAACCAACTCTATTTGATCGTTAAACAATTTTCGGAGAGCCGGATAACGAGTAACGTCAGATAAGAAATCGATGCGCATTGCAGCCACTATCACAATACGTCCTTTGGCTGCGGCCACCAACTGCTCAATAAACCATTCTCTCTCGGATTCATCTTTAGTTTGCACAAAGAGCTCTTCAAACTGATCGATAAAGAGCAGGCAACGCTCATTTTCCCCATCCGGTAAAATTGCTTCAAGTGTTTCCGCTAATAAGCTGATCCCCCCCTCTTTTCCCATTTGCTCAATTAGTCGCTGACCAAGATCAAATACTCCTGTGTCACGAACAACCGCCATTCCTAGCTGTTTTAATGGTGTCACTCCCGGTCGCAAACTGATGACTTTCCATCGCTGCTGACTTGCAAAGCGACCGCTTTGCAATCCATAGATTAAACCTGCACGTACAACCGATGATTTACCACTGCCGGATGGCCCCACCACTCCAATAAAATTCTCTTCCTCGACCCGCTCAAAGAGTCGTTTAACCAGCGTTTCTCGTCCAAAGTAAAATAAAGCATCCTTTTCATCATTCCTAAATGACCTTAAGCCAAGATATGGGATTCGGCCGTCCCAACCAGCTTGTTTTTTGTTCAGATCAATTCCTACCGCGGCTACCTCTTCCGGAGGAATTACATAGAAATTGATATCTCCCCCTGCAATGTACCCATCCCGCCCAAAATATTGGGCGTTCTCACCCATCACAAAATTTTTATTCCCTTGGATTATTTGATTATTATTACCTATTTGATTGATCCACTTTTGGATGGAATTCGGGAAATTTGTTTTTGAGGCAATGGATTCCCAATCATAAGATCTGATTTCTTTTAACGAAGGCCATTTTTCATGGGGATGCGTTTGTAGTAGGAGGGGATAGAATGACTCAAAGTGATCGGCTTTGTAGCTAGCTATAATTAATGATAAAACCTTGAGACTAAGACGATCACCTGGCAACTCATCATATATCAATCCCAAATCAAAGCATAACGTTTTAATTTCATCGAGATTATGGGTTTCTTCAACCTTTTTTGTAAATTGCTTCTGTTGGCTAGTCATATTATGTGTGAATCATAAATATGGATATTTATTTTACGTACTAGTTCCCTTTGGCGGGTCAGCTTCAGTCGTATTTTCTTTTCGATTGCAAGCAGTGTTGGTGTGAAGAGTAAGATAAAACAATGGTGCATAGAAAGGCGTTTTTTGGGTCTAATTTCTGGGCATTATTTTTGGACACTTTTAAACTAGAAACTTATGCGAAAAGCATTTATGTTTTCATACTGGTCAAAAGGTAGTTTGTCATTAGATTTGGTCAATAGAACAAAGTTTAATTAAACGGCCGTTTATCTAATATTCAGAAATGAATTGCTTTGAGAGAACCAATTTGGATTTCATTATAAAGGATTTTGAATATTTTTCTAGTTGGGTGGGGGGAGTATTCAGCTTCAAGAACCAGACTCTGTAAATTATCACCAAAATTGAGATTGACATGGTTGAGTGCAAATTGCACAATCTTACTTTAGTCTTACTGGAGATGCGCAATGACTACAACAAGATTATCAAGCAAGGGACAAATCGTTGTCCCTAAAAATTTGCGTGAACTGTATAACTGGCAAGCTGGACTAGAGTTTGTTGTCCTTGATACGGGTGATGGTATTTTAATCAAACCAAAACGGCCGTTTGCCACAACAACAATTGATGATGTAGCGGGTTGTTTAGCTTACAGTGGCACGCCGAAAACAGTAAAAGAGATGGATACTGCCGTTCAGCACGGCATTGCCGAGGCTTGGCATGATAGCTGTTGATACGAACATTGTCATTCGACTTCCTACACAAGATGATCCCAATCAGTATCAAAAGAGCGTCGATACTTTTTCAACCGAAGAAATTTTTCTTGCCGACACCGTGATTTTAGAAACAGAGTGGGTGCTTCGTTATGCATACGCCTATACTCCCGAGCAAATTATAGTGGCTTTGAGAAGATTATGCGGATTGCCAAATGTCCATCTTCGAGATGCCGATGTCATTGCTTTTGCCTTAACAGGTTACGAAGTCGGTCTAGATTTTGCTGATGCGCTGCATTTGGCACAAGCAAAGCAGTGTGAACGAATGATTACATTTGACCAACGCTTCATCGATCGTGCCCAACGACTGGTATTGTCAATTTAACTTTGGATATGTTTAACTAAGCCGCAATCGAGCTCGAAATTTGTTTCTCGGGTGAAATTAACGGCCGCTAACGGCCGTTAATTCACTCCAATTCTCAAACCGTTCAGCCATCGTCTTTCGATAATCTGCTGCTTTCATCAAATGTCTTTTCGGTTTGAAATGTTCGTAAATGAGGCCAAATGAGGATAAAAACTGCTCTGCATGTTCCATCGATTTAAAGCGTTGCATCACTCTTTCCCGCCTTCGGGTTGGCCGATGGGAATTCGCTGCGATGTTGTTCAGTCCTTTATGCTGCCGGTGTTCAATATCAGGTAGCAGTTCGCGCAACGCTGCCCCATAACTACGAAGTTTATCTGTGATGATAACGCGTGGCTCACACTGAGTACCTTCTAACAATTTGAGGAAATATTGTTTTGCTGCCTCTTTATTTCGACGCTGTGTCACAAGGATATCCAACACCATGCCATCTTGGTCAACGGCCTGCCGCAGATAATGCGTTTTGCCATTTATTTTGATAAAGACCTCATCCAAATGCCATTTGTCGCCCGGCTGAGCCCTCTTTTTGCGTAGCTTTTTAGCATACGATTCCCCAAACTTTAGGCACCATTGCCGAATCGCTTCATAGCTAACCGTGATACCTTTCTCAGACATCAGAAGTTCGACGTCACGGTAGCTGATTGAAAATCGAAAATAGAGCCAGACTGCGTGGCTAATGATTTCTGTGGGATAACGATACCGTTTATAGGTTGAGCTCACTTTTTTGGCACTCATTCTAGAATTATCGCACAAATAATGAATTGCCGTCGATTAACTTGACAATACCTGAGGAAGGGTGAAACTTTGAGCTTCTATTGGATTTAGGAGGAAGTTTGCTCAATTAAACGTGCTAATAAGTCTTCTACGTTGAGTTCGGCTGCCATTTTTTTTAAATATGTGGAATCGAGCTGATTACCTTGAACTTTTATGACACCGACAACATCTCGCCATTGACGTTCAGATTGTTCTCCACCCAAACGATACCACCTTAATTTAGCAAGAATCGTATCTTCAGCTGAAAGAATATATATTTGGCGATCTGAGTCTATAGCCACATCACGAGCAACTCGTCGCTCAATTTGAGCGCGGTCAAACGCTTCATCTTTAGCAATAAAGATATCTACTTTAAACATTGTTTCTAAATGAATTAAATTAAAGCTGCTCTTATTCTTTATTGCACTTAGCGCCATTTGCTCATCTGCATAAAAAACGTCTTGTAACTTTGAGACAAAAATAGGTGCATCGGCCTCTTGCATTGAGACAACCAGATCGCTATCTAATGTTGAACGCGCAGTTCCATGCTGCGTGCTTGCTAATGAGCCAACAACCACATAGGGAATGTTCAAGCGTTCTAGTTCATCAATAACGAGCAAGGTAACTGTAATAGGTTCAGGTAGGGGATTGTTCATGCCACTCTCCGTAAACTTTTGCTGCCAATTCTGCACCTAGCAATATATCGGCTAAATGCCGTCTCACTTCTTGGTCCGTTGCACTTGGAAATCTTTGGCGAATTCCAATTACAGCAAATTGTTTCACGGTTGAATTGAGATCACCCACCATTTTGAACTTCTTCCATGAAGGAGCTTGCCGAAGAAGATTTATTAAGACGGCTTCTACCTCAGGGGAGGTATCATTGAGAGGATCATGGACAATCATGGCTCAAGTATACCAAAAACTAGTTTGAATTCTCTATGAAATTCTACCTTAAAGTGGCAAAGAATGGATTTGCTTAATCTAAAAGTCCCAGAGCTCAATTTAACTCCTGATTCCATTTCCCAAAAATGGGAGAACAAATGGCGACATCGATATAACCTCCCAATATGGTGCAATCTATTTCTCGTAGTTTCTGACAAACGGCCGTTTTTACACATTCAGCACGCTTAAGAGCCGTCGAATAACCCAGCTTGTCAATTGGCCCAGAGGTAGAAAATTCAGACGTATCAACTAACAGATGACACATCAAAACGTGTTCGTCACTGTTGATACTGGTGATGGCTACAAAGAGCGCCTTTTGAGTAATCTGTCCGTTTGCTATTTTTTTAATATCTTTTTCGAGCGTGATTGCTCGAACGGCTTGGCCTTTTATTAGCTCGTCAAATATTTCGCATAGTTCTGCGAATTGAATAGCAAGATTTTTCATGTTTACTCCGTTGGGTGGGGTGGATGTTCAAAATTAAAATGCGTTAGCATTTAGAAGGGGATTGGTATTCGACATCTTCGATCATGTGAATGGGTACAGTTAGTTTTGTACCTGGATATTTAGTAGACCACGCATCAACAAAATGCTTCTTTCGTTTTTCAACTTTGAGCCACACATTACCAATCCAAATTTTGTTCCCTTTTGGGTATCTCCCATTTTCGCGCGTAAATATCCGCTAAGGAATATGAGAGATACCCATTGCCTACCAATTCCTTACTGGATGAGATTCCTATTCAAAACACAATCCCCGTACAGAATTATATTCTCTCACCCAATTGGTCGCGCTTATATAGGACG